>JAGHCL010000027.1 GCA_021160485.1 Candidatus Desulfofervidaceae bacterium | reverse complement strand
CATTATGGATATTTTAAACCTTCCTAAAATGATAAATAAATTATACAAAAAGTCTAAAGAGTATGTGTATCTTTTGCCTAAGAAAGAAACTTTTACAGGATTAGAGCAGAGTTTCTCGTTAGAGGAAAACTTCAAACTGGAGTTAAAAATATCCAAGCTGACTTCAGGGAAAGAAGATAATCTGAGGCTAGAGAGAAAATTTGCCTAAAAAGATCAGCTAAACGTTAAAGGGAAGTTTTGACTGTAAAAAGACCTCTTTTACTGGAAGATAAATATAGAAATTAGTCCCTTTGCCAGGAGTGCTTTCTAGTTTTATATGTCCATGGTGCCCTTTTACAATCCCATAAACCACAGCCAGTCCAAGACCAGTGCCTTTATCGGGGCCTTTAGTAGTAAAAAAAGGTTCAAAGATTTTATCTTGGATTTCAGGCTTAATTCCAGGTCCTGTATCTGAAACAGTTATCAATACATAATGCCCAGGGTTTATTTTTGATGCTGAAATAGACTTTTGGGAAGGTATTTTTACACGTTCTGTTTTAATTTTGACTTTACCTCCTTCTGGCATAGCATCCCGGGCATTAATACACAAATTAAGTAACGCATGATAAATTTGGGAGGCATCTGCTTCTACTGGCAGTATTTCTGGAGAAAGCTCTAAATCTATTTGAATGTTTTCTGCTAAAGTTTCTTTTAATACTGAGACCAATCTTATTATAATTTTGTTAACATCCACTAGTTCTATTTTGTATTTTCCCCCTTGGGCAAAGGCAAGCACTTTTTGGGTCAAATCTGCTGCCTTGAGAGTGGATTTTTCTATAATATCTATGTATGTGTTAATAGACTTGTCATAACTCAATTGCTTTTTAAGCAGACTTACATATCCCAAAATGACACACAGAATATTGTTAAAATTGTGGGCAAATCCTCCTGCCAACCGACCTAAAGACTCCATTTTTTGTGCCTGTAATAACTGGCGTTGAGTTAATTCGAGCTCTTTATAGGCCAAACGTAAAGAGCGGTTTTTTTCTACCAACATCCGTTTGGCTAAACGAAGTTCTTCTACAGTCTTTTTTATGTCAGAAATGTCTTGAAAAACAACCAGATAACCGGTAATTCTGCCGGATTTGTCCCGTAGAACAGAGGCATTGGTAAGCACAGGTATCTTTTCCCCTTCTGCATCAGTTAGTTCTGCCTCTACATGAAATATATTTTTACCAGATTCAAAGGCCCGTTCAATTAAACATTGGTATCCACACAAATCAGTTTTAAAGACATCTCGGCAATACATACCAATAGCTTCTTTTTCCTTAAAGCCTGTTATTTTTTCAGCTATTTTGTTAAAATAAATAATACGCATATTTTTATCAGTGGCAAAGACAGCATTGGGAATGGCAGCTAATATCTGTTCTGCTGCTACTTCTAATGCTGATTGAACATCGTTTTTACAAAGATTCACTTGTGAATTATTCATCCTGGTTTTTGGTAGCTACAAACTCACAGTATTTATCTCCCATACTGCGGCATTTTACTTCTTTGCATTTAAATGTTCCCATTCCGTTAGGGAAAGGAGGGCCATATACCAAATCCATATAACTGGCTGTGCAGGCTCTGAACATATAACATCGTCCATGAGGTTGCGGTCCATATTCCTCTAGATATCTACCTGGATCATAGGCATTGTAAACACGGGTAACCAGTTTTTCACCAGGCACCAATTCTACTACTTCTAGATAACCAATTCCAAAAACATTAGTAAAAGCAACAAGAGCATGAACTTCATCCTCAGGAGTTTCAACCATGGGCTCCACAATTTCTCGCCATAACATTGAAGTGCGAGCACCGTGAAAAGTGTAATAGGCACAATCAAGAACGGCTTGATAAAGTTGGTTTTCAACCTTTTCTGCTTCTTCTTTACTAGCCTGAGTTAAGGTCTTAGACACAATGCGATAGTAAAATTCGTTGTAATTGTAAGCAGCATAAATGCCAAATACGCCGATAATTCCTTTATTGTCCCTGGGTAACTCTCCGATTGAATAAACAGAAATTATCTTTTTTACATCTATGGCCATTTTAAATTGCCTTTACCTCAAATTCGCAGAAATCACTTCCTGTAATTAAACACTTTGTCTCCTTGACCTTATAACTACCGATGGGTTTGGTAAATACACTTTCTAAAACTCCCGCAATGAATCCACAAGTAAAATAACATACCGGGGTATGACGACGTCCATATTTAGCTAACCAGGCGGTGACATAATAGGAAGAAGTAGCCTTTGCTGTTCCACCCTGTTCGTTTAGATTACTCAGGTTTAACTTTCCAAATCCAAAAGCATAATACATTTCCGAAGCTGCCTGCAACTTATCTGCCGGAGTTGTAAGCTCCGGGTGTTGCTTTAAATAATCAGAAAAAAAATGCCGATAGACTTCTTCTGTGGTTTTGACAAACAGAGTTAACCCGTCAATACCCTTTAATTCTTCAATGGCCTTTAAAAGACCACAATTAAAGTGATGGCAATGTAAAGAGACTAGAGCACCAGAGACAGAGATGAGATTCTTTTCAGGGGAAAACCGTTTGTCAAATACATACTTAGAAAATTCCATTGCGTGTAAAAGTAGCCCGAGTTGGTGAAAAAGTCAATATCTGGCTTTAACTCTGTTATTTTATAAAAGAGCCTCTATAACCACATAAATTAGTGCCCTTCATTTTTCTTTTTTCTTTTTCTAAATAAGGTAATAGTTTCCTTAAAAGATAAGGGAGTGCGTTTGAAGAATGCCTCAGGCTCAGGTAGTAGGTGAGATGGAGTAAGATTTAGCTCCTTTATAAACCATTCCCAATCTTTCTTTGAACAGTTCACAGTGCGTAGAGAGTGTGTTTTTAAATAGGGGTCTTTTATTTCGATTTCCATATAAGTGATAAGAGCCTGGGCTATTTCGGGAATAAGATTGTTAATACCAATTCTCTCTTTTTTAGCAAAACGTTTTAGCCTTCTATAGTTTATAATGGCGCGCTCTGTTCCTCTAAAGATGTTTTCCCCTCTCATTTTAAGATTTAAGTCTCGTAAAATAATCTTTTTATACCCTTCTATTACTCCTTCTTTGAGAAATGCAACTTCCTCAGGAGTGAGGACTAGATGAGGTCCTTCAGGGTCCTCGGTGAGATAATAAAGGCTAGCATAAAGAGCTACTTCTGGCAGCTCACCGGCATGAGTAATAATTTCCCTTTCTTCCTCTATTTCTTTCCGGATATGTTTGGCCAAAAAACACTCCTTGTTTCTAATCTACTCATTTACTCTGTATTTTCAAAGAACGTAATCGGTTTAAAGTAAAGGCCATTTCTTGAAGACGTGGTCTGGCCAAATTGCCAGCCCGGTGAGGTAAAAGGACATCTAGCCCGTTTTTATCTATGTCTTTTTCAACCATTTCTAGTCCTTCTTTTAAAGAAGAGGCAGTGCGCAAATAATGCCAGGCATAATAGTGTAGGACATGACCGATAGCCAGAAGTTGCCCGGTTTCTTTTATCTGTTCATTAGCGCTTACATCTACTGTTTCCCTGCCCAAAATGAGATGTTGATTACCTTTGGCTGTGATCTTGACTTTTCCTCCCCGGCGTGAATCTATCCCCCCCACAGGTCGACGGGGTGAGGGTATGTAGAGAGGTTGAGCAGCTTCAGGCTTTCTTCCAGTTTGATACTTGGAGGCAATTTCCTTTGCTTTCTGAGTAACAATTAAAGGCCTATAGGCAGACATCATGATGACATGGTCAGCGACGTCCAGATAGTCTCCACACCCTCCCATCACCAGGATAGTGGAAATGCCCAAGTATGTGTAAAGTTCTTTTACTCTATCCAGAAAGGGAGTAATAGGTTCTTCATCCTTGCTCACCAAGGCCTGCATGCGTTTATCTCTTACCATAAAATTGGTAGCAGAAGTGTCTTCATCCAGCAAAAGCAAATGAGTGCCTACTTCAATGGCCTCCATAATATTGGCTGCCTGAGAGGTGCTTCCACTGGCATTTTCTGTAGAAAATGTCCTAGTATCTTTTTGGAAAGGTAAGTTATTTATAAAAGGGGAAATATCCACTTTTTCAATGCGCCGTCCGTCTTCAGCCTTAATTTTGATTGTATCTGCCAGACTTACCACATATTCACGCCCATCCCCCGGAATATGGCTGTAAATGCCTTCTTGAATGGCCTTAAGTAAAGTGGATTTACCATGAAAACCACCACCTACAATAAGAGTAATGCCTTCAGGGATGCCCATTCCCTTTATTTCACCTTTATAGGGTAGCTTTACGGTAACTTCTGCTTCTTTAGGCGCCATAAAAGGAATGGCCGTAGGTAAAGGTGTATCTTCTACCCCACTTTTACGGGGTAAGATAGCCCCGTTGGGAATAAAGGCTACTAAATTTAACTGCTTTAGCTGAGAGCGAAGGATTTCCTGATCTTCATAGCTAAAAACATGCTCCTCCAGTGTCTTAGAAGGTAGATGCTGATATAAAAGAGACTTCTCGGCGATGCAAGGGAGATATTCACAGATGATTTTTTCTGCTTTTTCTCCTAGGATACTGCGTCCACTGGCAGGTAATCCTACAGTAAAACGGACTTCCAGAAATGGTGGTTTAATGGCAATGCTGTTTCTTTCTAAAATGACTTGGCTACCAGCCTGAATGGCAATTTTACCACTATGGCCTGTGCCACATGGTCTGGAGAAGGGATGAAGGTGTTTTTGGAAAGTGCGGGCGAGAAAATCTGTTAGGGCAACTATTCGCCTTTTGTTTGCCCATAAATGGGCAGGTAAGCCTGTCTTTTCAAGAGAGACGATAATAGTAAAGCGGGAAGGAGTGGCAAATGGATCTGCCTGGACATGGTCAATAGCTAACCGAAACCACGGAAATTGATAAACACCTTCTAAATCTTTATAGGCCCTATATCCCCGAGCATTTATCCGCTTTAATACCCCTCGGATATAGGCAATATCTTTTGGTACAGGCTCATTTCCCATCAGAATGGCAGATTATACTAAATTGCCTTTGCTTTTACAAGCTCATCTCCCAATCTACCTACTCAAAATCCACGACTGATTTCGCCAGAATGTCTGCTTTATTTCAAGCACGATTACATGAATGTTTACACGTTAATGCTTCTAAACGTTTTGCTTATTTTGGTGAAAGGTGTTTAAGAATGGCTAGCTCAGGTGTGATTCAAAGATTGGCTTACTTCTACGTCTCCATATAGAATCCTAGTTGAAATGTTTATCTCGGTGGTTTCAGGTGTTTCACTCCTAACCGTTACTAAAATCTCTTCATATTTACCCGGATGTGCCCATCCAATTGGAGGTTCTAAAAATTCCACCGCCATTATACTTTTTTATCTTCGATAAAGCTTTTTGTTTTCATTCCTACATGTGCCAATAGTGAATTTTTAAATTCATCCTGCGGCGAAAATAGTTTTTTAATTTTTCCCTGAACCATTTTCTGCTGGGAGGTATAATAAGTAGAAAACCAAGAGTATCTGTGAGAAATCCGGGCGTCAATAACAATAGTCCTCCAGCCAGAATGAGCAGACCTTCAATGAGGGTATTATCAGGCATTTGACCTGCCTGTAGCTCTGCCCGCAGATGGGTAAGTATCTGTAGCCCTTGAGTTTGGGCAAGGTGGGCTCCAAGCACAGCCGTGCCCAGAATGAGCAATATGGTGGTTAATACACCTACATGAGACCCAACTTCAATAATAAGAGCAAGTTCTAGTAAGCTTACTAAGGTAAAAAGACAAAATAGTTTAAAAAACATTACTGTCTTTTTTCCTTGGCTTTTTCCCAGAGGGCATCCATGTCTTTTAAAGAAGCCGTCTCCAAGGATTTTTTTTGTTTTTTTAGTTCAGCTTCAATAAACTGAAAACGCCTTTTAAATTTTTGGATTGTCTGACGCAAGGCGTCTTCTGGCTGAATTTTTAATAACCGGGCCACATTTACCCAGGAGAACAGAATGTCTCCCAATTCCTCTTTTATTTTTTCTGTTTCGCCTGTCTTTAAAGAGGATTTGAATTCTTCTGTTTCTTCGGCTACCTTTTCCAATACATCATCCACTCTTTCCCAATCAAAGCCAACTTTAGCTGCCTTTTTTCCGATTTTATAAGCCAGCATTAAAGCGGGCAGATTTTTGGGAATACCATCCAGAAGAGACTTCCGGCATGGCTTTTCCTGTGATTTTATCTCTTGCCACTTGGCATGGATTTCTTCTATGCTATCCGGGTGCATGTCTCCAAATACATGTGGATGTCGCCTGATCATCTTGGCGGCTCCATGTGCAATGGCATGTTTTAGTTCAAATTGTTTTCTCTCTTTGTATATATGCGCTAAAAATACCAATATAAAAAGCACATCTCCCAGCTCTTCTTTTACCGCTTCTGGATTGTCTTCTTCAATGGCTTCTACCAGTTCATAAACCTCTTCCAGAAGATAATTTTTCAATGTCTGGGGCGTCTGTTTTTTATCCCAAGGGCAGCCGTGTTCACCACGAAGAGCAGTCACGATTTCTTCTAATTTAGATAGGTCGGCCATTGCGTTTCTCCCAGAAGAATTGTTTTGACGGAGGCTTTAATTGTAATTTCTTAGGTAACTTAGTTGCCATCCACCTGCTGATTTTGCACAAATAAGGATAAGTATAAGAATTTTTTATTAAATTTTGAGGTAGAGGGTGAAACATATTCACAACCACCAGGATGAGAGTTGCAATTATTACCCCTTTAACGAATCCCAACAGACATCCTAAAGTGTGGTCCAACCAGCTTAAAATCTTTGGTTTAAATATAGCTTTAAGAAAGAAACCTCCCAACTGTGCAGCCAGAAATACAACAAGAAAGATTAATATAAAACTTACTATATAGGAGAAGGGAGTATGCATCCATGTATTTAACATCAATGCCCCTTTAGCTGCATAACGGCCGGCCAACCAAAAACCGGCTACCAAACCGATTAAGAAGCTCAGACTTTTTATAAAACCATTTATCCCGTTAAGCAGTAAAAATATACCTACCAGGATAAAGACCAAAATATCTATCGGGTTCATAATGCTTTAAGCATAAAGAAAATGAAAGAAGAATGCAAGGTTTCAAAATTAGCCATTTGCAGTCTTGGGTTTTGGCTTAGGAATTTGGTTATGGAATGGTCTTTCTTGTTTCTGCCTATCTACATTATTGACATGTTTATTTTCTTTACGCTGCCTTTTCTTTGTATCCGCATTTAATACATACCAAATTACTTCCTTTAATAACCCGGAATTCAGCTCCACACTGAGGGCAAGGGCTGAGTACCGGACGTTCCCACATGACAAATTTGCACTGTGGATACCGAGAGCAACCATAAAATACCCGCCCTTTTTTGGAAAGTTGCTCTACTAGTTCACCTTCTCCACATTGTGGGCATTTTATCCCCAAAGTCAGAGGGGCAGCGTATTTACATTCTGGATACCGAGAACAAGCCAGAAATCGCCCTCCTTTTTTGTTACGTTTAATAACGAGGGGGGCACCACATGTTGGGCATTCTTTATCTTCTATTACAATGTCCCTTTCTTCCAGAGGTTTGGTAAAACGACACTTTGGATAAGCAGAACAAGCTAGAAAGGCTCCGTAACGACCGTGTTTTACTTTCAAAGGACTACCACACTGTGGACATAACTCTTCTGGGACTTCCTGAGTGACAATAGTGATTTCTCCCTTATCATTCCGGATAAATTCCTTGGTGTTTTTGCATTCGGGATACCGAGAACAGGCCAGAAAAGCCCCATTTTTCCCATATTTTATCACCATTGGAGCACCACATTGGTCACAGATAACTTCGGTTTTTACTCCTCGCTTCTTGACATCTACCATGTGTTTTTGAGCTTGTTCTAGGGCTTGAGTGAATACCGGGTAAAATGCCTTCAATGTTTCTAAAGATGGCTTTTTGCCTTCTTCAATTTCGTCTAGATCTGCTTCCATGCGAGCAGTAAAAGAAACATCAACAATATCAGGAAAATTAGTGACAAGTAAATCGTTCACCAGAAATCCCAATTCAGTAGGTTTAAAACGGCCTTTTTCCTTTTCCACATATTTTCTCTCTTGGATAGTAGAGAGGATAGTAGCGTAAGTGCTGGGACGGCCAATCCCTTTTTCTTCTAACTCTTTAATTAAACTTGCTTCAGTGTAGCGTGCGGGAGGTTTGGTAAAATGCTGGCTGGGGATAATTTCCTTTAGAGTTAAAATTTCTTTTTCCTGCAAAAGGGGTAATGAAATGGCCTTTTCTTTCTCTGTGTCCTCCTGAGTTTCTTCATAGATTTGTTTAAATCCTGGATCTTTTAATATACTTCCTGTTGCCCGAAAGAGGTATTCAGTGGCCTCTATATCAACTGTCGTTAGGTCATAAATAGCAGGTGTCATCTGAGAGGCAATAAAACGCTTCCAGATAAGTTCATAAAGGGCTTTTTGGTCAGGTGTAAGATAGGAAGCTACCAGTTCAGGGCGGCGGTAAACCGAGGTAGGACGGATGGCTTCGTGAGCATCCTGGGCTTGCCGTTTGTTTTTATAACGGCAGGGCCTTGCTGGTAAAAGACTGGGCCATGTTTCTTTAATAAATTGTCGTGCTTCTTTAATGGCCACATCAGCTGTTCGCACCGAATCAGTGCGCATATAAGTAATAAGGCCTACCCGGCCTTCCGGTCCCAGGTCTATACCTTCGTAAAGTTGTTGAGCAATAGCCATAGTCTTCTGAGCAGAAAACCCAAGCTTTTTTGCTGCTTCCTGTTGTAAGGTGCTGGTAATAAAGGGTGGAGCGGGATAGCGACGTTTCTCTTTACGGGTAATCTTTTTAACAACAAAAGTCTGCTTTTTTAAGATTTCTACTACTTCTTCTGCCTGAGCCTGATTGGAAAGATGGCATTTTTTCCCTTTTATTTGCACCAATTTTGCTTCAAAAACAGGTGGTGCTTTGCCTTCTAACCGAGCAACAATTTCCCAATACTCTTCGGGAACGAAGTTCTGAATAGCACGTTCACGCTCACAAACCAAACGCAGGGCTACTGATTGCACCCGCCCGGCCGAGAGTCCCCTTTTTACCTTTTCCCAAAGCAGAGGCGAGATTTTATAACCCACAAGCCTATCTAAAATACGACGTGTCTGTTGGGAGGCATACTTATTGGGATCAAGGCTAGTAGGATGAGCTATAGCCTCTTTTACGGCTTGTGGGGTGATTTCATGAAAAAGCACTCGCTTAATTTGGACTTTTTTATTTTTTTTATTTATTTCTTCAGCCACATGCCATGCAATGGCTTCTCCTTCTCTGTCCGGATCAGAGCCTAGGTAAATTTCCTGGGCAGAAGCAGCAAGTTTCCGAATTTTTTGCAAGATTTTTTGCTTTCCTGGCAAAAGAACATAAGAAGGCTTGAACTGACGTTCAATATCTACCCCAAGTTTGTTCTTTGGTAGGTCTTTGACATGTCCTAGTGTAGCTTCTACTGCAAAGTCCTTGAGCAATTTTTTTAGCGTCCTTGCCTTTGCCGGTGATTCTACAATCAGTAGTTTCATATTCAATTTGCCCTCACGTATTGTTTTCCAGGTAACTGTTTTATTAGACCCTGAATTTCCAGCGTGGTTAAGGTGGCAGAAAGTTCTGCTATATCCTGATTTAAACTCAGGGCTATTTCATCCAGTTGTCTTGGTTCCTGTAAAAGAGAAAGGAGCTTCTCCGTCATGGAGTCTAATTTTGTTTCCTGTTTTTCTCTAAAAGTTGAAGTTTCTACTACAGATAAATTTAATTCTTCTAAAACATCGGCAATTGTTTCTACTAATTTTGCCCCCTGTTTAATCAGACTATGTGTGCCCTTACTGTGAAAGGTGTCTATCTGTCCAGGCACAGCAAAAACTTCTCTTCCCTGTTCTAAAGCCAGCCGAGCCGTGATTAAAGAGCCACTTTTTAAAGCTGCTTCTACTACGATCACTCCTAAAGAAAGGCCAGTGATGATTCGATTCCGGATAGGAAAATTTCTGGCCACTGGCGGTGTGCCTAAAGGGAACTCAGAGATAATTGCCCCTTGCCGAGCAATGTCTGCATATATTTTTTTATTCTCTGGTGGATAAACGATGTCCATACCGCATCCGAGGACAGCAATAGTTTTCCCTTTGGCTTGAAGCGCTCCCTTATGCGCAGCCGTATCAATGCCTCTGGCTAGACCACTTACAACTGTTATGCCTGCTTCGGCCAACTCCACTGCCAGGCGAGTAGCAGTTTTTATCCCATAGAAACTAGCCCTCCTTGTGCCAACAATAGCGACGCAGGGGGTATGTAATAACTCCACGTTCCCCTTTACATAAAGCAGAAAAGGTGGGTCATAAATTTCTTTTAAGAGGGAAGGATAACGGTTATCAGCATAAGTAATAAGCTCCACATCCAGTTGTTTTAGTTTTTCTTCTTCTGCTTGGGCCAAGGCCTGCCAGGTGCCAGCTTTAATGGCTTTAATGGTTTCTTCTTTTACTCCGGCTTCTTTTAAAACCTTTTCTGGAGCAGAGAAAACGTGTTGCGGTTGTCCAAAATGCTGTAATAGCCTCAGACAACCTTGGTTACCCAATCCCGGGAGATAGTGCAAAGCGAGCCAATAATGTATAGCGGACATAAGTTTATTCTACAATGTCTCCTGGATGAAAAGGATATTGCGATTTTAATGCCATGGCCGTAGCTGTTCTGGGCGTGGTATAGATGATTAAGATTTCTCCCACAGATAATAAAGGTAAGTTTTCCTTTTCACGACGATATACCTTTAAAATTTGCCCTGTCTTTACGCCCTGCTTTTCACCGACATCAATATAAACTGCTTCTGGCGCACCAATCTCTGAAAGGCGATTGCGGCAGGTAATAATAAAGGCCCTTTGTTTTGTTTTAGAACCTTTTTCAAGCACAACCATTGACTTCACTGGCTTATAAGGCTTAAGATAATCTCCCTTATAGATTACATCATAAGACTTTATAATCCGGGCTTCGGCTACTTGAGGATATACTTTAGTAATTTTTGCTACTCCCGAGATTTCATGAATATAGCCGATTTGTTCCCCAGTAACTGGATGTTTGACAGGATTAGAAATATGAAAGATAGTCCAGACTGAGCCTATTTGTGGCTTCACTTCACTTCCAAATTTAACAAAGATTTTGTCGTCCTTACCCAGAATTGTCCTTTCTTCCCCGACTGCCTTTATAATTTCACCACTATGCTTTTCTCTATAGGGCAACAGATATCCGGCTGCTTCTATAAAGCGTTCGTCCAGTGTAATGACTTTTTCTTTCTTTTTCACTACTGAAGGCAGCTTCTTTTTCTCAGTTGCTTTAATAAGTTCTTCAGGTGTCTCTTTCAAAAGCAGCACATCCCCGGGATAGATCCAATGAGGATTGGTCAGTTGAGGATTTATTTGCCACAGCTTTGGCCACAAAGAAGGGTTGTGATAATATTGGTCACAAATATCCCACAATGTATCTCCCTTTTTTACTTTATAAAGCTCGTCTGCCCAAACCTGTACCCCTGATAATAATAAACAAATAATAATGATGGTTTGCCTCATTTTATCATCTCGCTTTTACTTTTTTATAAGAAATTTGTTTTTTTAAAAGAAAACCTCTTCTTTCTAAGGCTGTTAAAATTGGGCTGGCAATAAAAATAGAGGAGTAGGTTCCTACCATGACGCCCACCAGCAGAGCAAAGGCGAAGTTGTGAATGACACTACCACCCAGCAAGAACAGAGCCAAAAGGGTAAGCAAAGTAGTACCTGAAGTAAGCACAGTTCGGCTTAGCGTTTCATTTATACTGCGGTTAACCACAGAGGGAAAGCTTTCTTTTGTTGTCTTGCGCATATTTTCCCGGATACGATCAAACACAACGATGGTGTCGTTGAGGGAGTAACCCATAATGGTAAGCAGAGCTGCCACAATAAGTAAGTCTATATCTTTGTTCAGTAAAGAAAACATGCCTACTGTAATGAAGACGTCGTGTATTAAAGCAATTACTGCCCCTAGAGCAAAGCGAAGATTTAAAACAATATAGAGGATAAGCGTGGCCACAAAAGCAACAATGACGAGAAGGGACAATGGCACTTTAAGCAGAGAAAAAACATATACCACTCCAAGAAGAACACCAGCCATGATTGCACTTGTGCCCCATTTCATCTCAAATCGGCCTGAAATGTAAATACCGATGGCTAGAATAGCGTAAAAAAGGGCTAAAAGTGCCTTTTCCCGCAAGTCTTTTCCTACCTTAGGTCCGACCATTTCCACCCGTCGAATTTCTACTGTTCCTTCTCCCAGTTTTTTTTCTAAGACCTTTTTAAGTATTTCTGCCGTGCGCTGCAAGGCTCCGCTTGTCACTTTTGTCCGAATGAGATATTCATGTTCTTCTGCTGCCCCAAAGCCCTGCACAGTTGCCTCTTTTAGATTTAGTGTTTTAAGTGCAGCTCTAATTTCGTCTGCCTTCACCTCTTTGGTAAACTTTACCTGAATGATAGTGCCACCTGCAAAATCAATTCCATACCGGGGTCCACCTTTCAAAATTAGAGAAGTCAATCCCAAAATGATTAAGATAGCCGATAGAGCAAATGCCCATGGACGCAAGCGAATGAAATTAATATTAACTCCAGGTTTAACAATTTCCAGCCCCATTTTTTTCTTCCTCCCTAAATGCTTAACCGCTTTAAGTGCAGACGGTAAAGCAGGTAATCGAATATGACCTTACACATGAAAATAGCCGTAAACATATTGGCTAGGATACCCAAACTCAGTGTGACCGCAAAGCCCTTTACTGGACCTGTGCCAAATTGAAACAGGATGAAAGCTGTAATCAAGGTAGTTGTGTTGGCATCAAATATCGTCCAAAATGCCTTGCTATACCCGGCTTCTACCGCTGCACGTGGTGTTCTACCCAGACGCAGCTCTTCCCGAATACGCTCAAAAATAAGCACATTGGCATCAACAGCCATACCGATGGTTAAAGCAATACCGGCAATACCTGGCAGAGTCAGGGTAGCTTGAAACATGGCCAAACCGGCCAGCAGCAGGATGAGGTTAACCAGAAGGGCGATATCAGCAACAATTCCAGAAAAACCGTAATAGATAGCCATGAAGAGCACGACCAAGATACCACCGATTAAAGAAGCCTTGACACCTTTACGAATGGAATCATGTCCTAGAGAAGGACCAACAGTGCGTTCTTCCAAAATCTTAATAGGAGCGGGTAGGGCACCAGCCCTAAGCACAACCGCCAGATCTCTGGCTTCTTCCATGGTAAAGTTACCTGTAATTCTGGCTTCACCGCTGGGAATTTTTTCCCGGATAACTGGAGCAGAATGCACTTTGTTGTCCAAAACAATGGCCAGCCTTTTTCCCACATTGGCTTCGGTAATACGGGCAAATATCTTTGCCCCTTCTTTATTAAAGGTAATAGATACGTAGGGCTCATTAAATTGAGGGTCTATTAGCACCCGAGCATCAGCAATATAATCTCCAGTAAGTAATGTGCGCTTTTGCAGTAAGTAAGGGACTTTAACCTGTCTGTGCGTGACTGGGTCTTCTTGAATGCCATAGAGAATTTCATCGCCTGGAGGGATATTTCCCTTCAAGGCCTCCTGCAGACTGTGTTCATCATCTACAAGTTTGAATTCTAACCGGGCGGTCTTACCAATAATATTGATGGCCCGTTGGGGATCCTTTACTCCAGGTAACTGGATCAGAATACGGTCTTTGCCCTGACGCCTAATGTCTGGTTCAGCTACACCGAACTGATCAATCCGGTTGCGGATGGTTTCCAAGGCCTGAGTAACTGCCATCTTTTTGATTTGGGCTTCTCGTTCTGCTTTTAAGACCAAACGGACAGTATGCAATCTTTCTTTTACCGTTTCTTTCTTCCAGTCCAGGTCTGCATAACTATCTTTGATTAATTTTTTAAACTGCTCAACATCTTTTTCTCTTACTAATCTCACTTCAATTTCTTTTATTCCCTTTCTTTCTACTGCCAGATAGGGTATCTTGGCTTCTTTTAAGGAGTTTTCTATTTCTTCGGCCAGGGTGTCAGCTGTTGTCTTAACGGCTGCTTCACTTTCTACCTCCAGCACCAAGTGAATACCACCCTTTAAGTCCAGACCTAACTGAATTTTATTCTTAGGAAAAATATCCTGCCACCAGGAGGGCAGAGCAGGGACAAATGTGGGAATTAAATACAAAACTGCCCAAACTAAGATAACCAACACAAGGAGACCACGCCACTTCAAACCTTTCATTCTTTCACCTCACCTGCCAGTTTTTCACTATTTTTCCGTTTCCGATTTTAACAAGCCAGCAATGTAGTTTTTGGTTATTTTTACCTTTGCGTTATCAGGTGGTAATTCTAATGTGACGACCGTGTCAGAAACATTGACTATTTTCCCCCGTAGTCCGCCAGCCGTCATAACCCAATCGCCTTTTTTGAGATTTTGTAACAATTCTCTGTGTTTTTTTGCCTGTTTTTGTTGAGGACGAATGAGTAAAAAATAAAAAATAACCAGGATAATGATAAGGGGGATAAAAGCAGCAAAGGCACTTCCTCCACCTTCTGCTCCCTTTTGCTGTGGTGGTGCCATTGCCCAGGCAAGATTAAATAGACTCATCCACATCATGATTTTCCTCCTTTATTTGATTTTGTCTTTCATAAAATGTTTTTCTAAATTGTGCAAGACAGCCAGTCAAAATTGCTTCTCTTAATTGTCGCATTAAATTGATAAAATAATATATATTATGATAACTATTTAGCCTATAGGCCAGTAGCTCTTTAGTCATAAAAAGATGACGCAAGTAAGCTCGGCTGTAGTGCCGACACACATAACACTGACAATTTTCGTCTATAGGCCTTTCGTCTTTGGCATATTTAGCATGCCTTATAACTAGAGGCCCAAACGAAGTAAATAAAGTGCCAGTCCGGGCATGTCTTGTAGGTACAACGCAATCAAACATATCCACGCCTCGCCATACACACTCAACAATGTCTTCCGGTAAACCGATACCCATAGCATACCGAGGCTGATGAGGAGGTAAGACTTCATTACTTATCTCTATCGCTTCCCACATCATTTCTTTTGGTTCTCCTACGCTCAAACCACCAATGGCGTAGCCATCAAAGTCCATTTCTAACAGGGCTTCTGCACTCCTACGTCTTAAATCTGGAAAAAAACTTCCCTGAACAATGCCAAACAATGCTTGGTCTTTACGGTGATGGGCTTCTTTACACCGCCTGGCCCAGCGAAGGGTAAGATCAAGCGACTTTTCAGCGTATTTATAGTCCACCGGATAAGGAGGGCATTCGTCAAAACACATGATAATATCTGCTCCGATGGTTTCCTGGATGCTGATTACCTTTTCTGGAGTCAAGAAATGGAGAGAACCATCAATGTGAGAGCGAAAGGTAGCCCCTTCTTCACTAATTTTGCGGTGATGGGCCAAGCTATAAATTTGGTATCCACCACTGTCGGTTAAAATCGGTTTGTTCCAATGCATGAACCGATGTAACCCCTGAAATTGAGCGATTAGATCGGGTCCAGGTCGCAAGTAAAGGTGGTAGGTGTTGCCTAAAATGATTTCTGCTCCGATTTCTTCCAGGTCTTCAGGAGTAAGGGATTTTACACTGGCTAAGGTGCCTACTGGCATAAAGACAGGAGTATGAATTGGACCGTGGGGTGTTTTTAAGATACCTGCCCTGGCCTTACCATCTTGCGCTTGGAGTTTGAATTCGAAAGAGTGCTTTTCCATACCTGTCTTTACTTAAAAAATAAACATAGCATCGCCATAGCTGTAAAAGCGATATTTCTTTTCAATGGCTTCTTTGTATGCCTTTAAAATTAACTCACGGCCGGCAAAGGCTGATACTAACATAATTAGAGTTGATTTGGGAAGATGGAAATTGGTAATTAGGGCCTGTACCATTTTAAATTTAAAACCTGGATAAATAAAAATATCACAAATACCACGTCCAGGACGAATTTTACCGTATCGAGTCATAAGATATTCCAAAAGCCTAGTAGTAGTAGTGCCGACTGCCACGACTCGCTTTCCAGACTGGGTGGCCTTATTTAGCTTTTTTGCTGCTTCTTCTGAAACCTCGTAATATTCGCCGTGCATTTTGTGTTCACGGATATCTTCTACTTTTACCGGAATAAATGTACCATAACCTACATGAAGTGTCAGGCGGACAATTTCCACTCCCCTTTCTTGAAGAGCAGTTAGAAGCTGAGGGGTAAAATGCAATCCGGCTGTAGGTGCAGCTACAGCTCCTTCTTTACTGGCATACACGGTCTGGTAAGTATTCTTATCTTCAGGCTTATCCTCCCTTTTAATATATGGAGGTAAAGGTACATGACCGAGCTCTAACAAAACGTCCCGAAAAAGACCACGACTGAAAAAACGCAATTTGACTTTACCTTCATCATAACCCAACACTTCTGCTTTCAATTTATCGGCAAAATAAATAAATTGTCCTGGTCTGGGAGCCCGGGAGGCCTTTAATAAGGCTTCAGTTTCAAATACTTCTGCCCCAGCCTGTGTGGGATCAAAATGAAGCAGTAATACTTCCACCTTGCCACCAGTGGCTTTTTTACCTAAGAGACGGGCAGGTATTACCTTGGTGTCGTTTATGACCAAAACATCTCTTTTCCCTAAATAATCAATGATATTGGCAAATGCTGTATGCACAATTTCACCATTATTTTTATCTAAAACCAATAAGCGACACCTGTCTCTGTTCGGCACAGGTTCCTGAGCAATTAACTCTTTCGGTAAAGGATAATCATAACCTGAAAGCCGATATACCATAATTTGCTCCTTTCGAATTGGATTATTATTAACAGAAGTTTGAAAAATAGGGAATGGGGGTGCTAATTTTCAAAGGAGCTGCTATTATTCTTCAGGAATTATTAGAACAGGAAGTAACTGAGTTTTTGGGTAGAGGGCATTATGAAAGACGAAAAGGAGAAAATACAGGCTATCGTAATGGCCATGAGCCATTTCATATAAAAACAGCAGAGAGGAAGTTCTGTGTATATAAGCCCCAAGTGAGAGATACAGAAAGGCCTTTTTGTTCAAAGCTGGCAGCCTTTTTCAGGAATAACTCTCAAGTATTAGAGAAACTAGGCTTCTATCCCAAACGGTCTGTAAAAGATGAACCATTTATTATTTATCCCCTTTCTTTCATTTTTCCTCCAGATATAAAAAATGAATTTGAACAAGAAGTAACCGAACATTTGGAAAAGATAGAGTGTTATTATTGAAGTTATAGATGATGGTCGCGGAATAAACCCCGAGCAAATTCGGGCAAAAGCTATAGAAAAGGGATTAATAGATGCTAAAGAGCTGGACCAGTTAGATGACCGAACAGTATGCAATCTTATTTTTACTCCAGGTTTTTCCACAGCTCAAAAGGTAACCGAAGTCTCTGGTTGTGGTGTGGGTATGGATGTGGTTAAGACCAATATTGAAAAGATAGGCGGAAGCGTTATTTTAGATAGCATTTTATGTAAAACTAGCGATTCTCAAGATATCAGTCTAGTTATTATCAATGTTAATAACCGCCGGATAGCTGTAAAAGTTGACCGTTTTTACAAAGAATGTGAGTTTGTAATCAAATCTTTAACCGGCCCTCTTGCTCATATTGAAGGCTTTTCAGGAGCAACCGTTACTAGCCAAGGAAAGGTTGTTCTTGTATTGGACCCACTTAAGTTGTTTTAATCCCACTTTGACATTTAGGATCGAAACTTTTATTGAAGAACTTTTTACCCTGCAGTTAACACATTATTCATTACCTGTTCTCATCATTCTTTTTTGGTCCAGTTCTTCTACTACCTGTTTTATCTCTACCTCATCAGGATGTTTCTGCAGATAACTTTTATACACATCATAAGCGTGCTGCACATACCCCAATCCCAACATGATTTGGCCGCAATTCCAGATTATATCACGATTGTCTGGGCTCAGTTCCATGGCTTTTGACAGATGATATAAGGCCTTGTCCACGTCCTTCTTCTGCCAATAGATAAAAGCCAAATTGTTGTGTGCCAAGGCAAAAGAAAAATCTAAGTCCAGAGCTTTGTTAAAGGCAGCAATAGCCTCTTCTACCTGACCGTTGTTGTAGAGGGTTTCACCCTGTTCATAATACTTCATTGGCATAGATTTCTCCTTCTCTAATTTTTGTAAAGCTAGTTCCTGCGCAATTTTGAGAAATTCATTAAGATTGGTATGATTTGGTTCTATCAATAGGGCTCTTTTAGCTTTCTGAAAGGCCCTTTCTGACTTATCTTGAATTAACTCCTGTATGGTTTCTTTTCTTTCTTTTTCCCACACTTTACTTAATTCTGAAAAATTAATCTTTGCTTTTCCTCTATGTCCATAAATAAAATCTTCAATACCCTTTACCAAGGTATATAACTTATGAGGATCGGATATGAATTGAAAAGAAAAATCTTTTATGTGTGAAAAGGCCTCTTCCAACTTAAAGCCCCGGTGTTTATAATAGAAAAGCAGTAGATTTCTTGTTACATAATATACACTTAATGGTGAGGCCAACCATCCTCCAGTAGATTTAGCTCCCTTGTGGTAAACCTTGGAATAGGGATTATAAAATACCTTCCATCCCTGTTTTACTGCTCTCTCTGCCATATCATTATCATCAAAGTAAAGAAAATAATCTTCATCCCATAGACCTACAGATTCTATAACTTCTCGGCGCATAAGGAAACTACATCCGGAAGGACGGGATGTAATTCTAGGAGTATCATAGAGTGTATCAGGAAGTCCAT
>JAGHCL010000198.1 GCA_021160485.1 Candidatus Desulfofervidaceae bacterium | reverse complement strand
GTAAAGATTAAACCCCTTTCTATAAACAGGGGTCTCGGGAGAATTAATATATTTAGGAAGACTATCATCCAGTACCCGTCCACCGAAGGCAATTACCTGACCTTTAAAATCAAAAATGGGGAAAATAATTCGTTCTCTAAATCTATCGTAAAATCTCCCTTCTGTTTTTTCTACGATAAGACCGGTTTCCACAGCTAGACTCGAATCTGCTTTTTCTTGCTGAAGAAATCTGGTTAAGGCATCCCACCTTGGAGGGGAAAAACCTAAAAGGTAAGCTGTAATTGTATCTTTACCAATTCCTCTCTTGGCAAGATATGCTCTAGCCTTTTGGGCCTCTGGATCTTGTAACAAATAATGGTGATAAAATTTGGCCGCCCATTGGTTGATCATCAAAATTTGTTTGCGTCGCTTATAAACTGCCTCTTCTTCGGGTGAAAAACCTACTTTTGGCAAATCAATACCATAGCGGCTCGCTACTTCTTCTACCGCTTCAAAAAAGCTGCACTGTTTATATTGCATCAAAAAAGTAAAGACATTTCCACCCACTCCACAACCAAAACAGTGAAAGATTTGCTTTTCTTCGCTTACAGTAAAAGAAGGAGTGTCTTCTTGATGAAAGGGACAAAGACCTACATAATTTTTACCTACTTTGCGTAAAGAGACATATTCGCTTATAATTTCAACAATATTGGCAACATTTTTAATCTCCTCTATCACTTCTGGAGGAATACGAGGCATATTATATTTCTCTCATTATCCTTCTATTTTTACAACGGTCACGCCCTGGCCACCCTCCTGAGGATGAGCATCCTGAAAACCAGTCACCTGAGGATGTGTTTTAAGATATTCTCTAATAGCTGCCCGCAACCGCCCGCTACCTAAACCGTGAACAATCCTAATCTGCTTTAAACCACATAAAACGGCTGTGTCAATAGCCTTTTCTATTTGGGGCAGGGCCTCGTCTGTTCGCTTCCCCAGAAGATAAACCTCAGTCTTTGGTGCTGACACTGTCTTAACCTTTACTGCTTTAGGTAATGGCATTTGTTCCCCTACAATTTCTACAATATCTCTTTTGGGCACCTGCCAGCGTAAGTTGCCTACAATTACTTCAGCAGTATCCTTTTGTATTTCTTTTATTTGAACTATCTTATTACCAAAATGAGGAGAAAGTTTTACCCAGTAACCAGGTTTTAAAGGCAATGGAGTTATTAAAGTGGGAGGAGAAATGGTTTGTGTTTTCAGTGAGTGTAAAAGCTGTCTCTGAGTCTCCAAACGTTTCAAATCTTCTTTTTGTTTTTGCTGACGGGCGGCCTTTATTGTCTGTTCTACTTCTTGAAGCAACGTCTTGATTCTTTTTTCTTCTCTTAGGTAAAGCTCTTTTTGTCTCTCTTCCATTTCTTTTATAATCTTTTCCCACCTTTGTTTCAAAGAAAACACTTCACTAAGGAGCGTTAGAAAATAGGTTTTTTTTCGTTTAAGTTCTTCTTTAATCTTCACTAATCCATGAATCAGCTCTGAACTACTGCCCCCAATTTGCTTTAAGTAATCTCTGGCCTTTTCCAAAATTTCTCTCTTAACACCAAATTTCTCTGCTACTTCCAAGGCATAACTCATCCCCAGGGTATTGTAAACTAACTGGTAGGTAGGCTGTAAGGTCTTTTCATCTACACCTACGGCTACATTCAAAACTTCTCTTGTTTTAAGTCCATAACTTTTCAATATATCATAATGAGTGGTTACTACTGTCATAGTTCCTTTTTCTTTCAACGTATCTAAAAAGGCCATGGCCAAGGCAGCACCTTCAGTTGGATTTGTCCCCTTTCCTATCTCGTCTATTAACACCAGGGTATTCTCATCTGCCTTTTCTATTATCTCTTGCAAACGCTTTAAATGTGCTGAAAATGTGCTCATTTGATACTCTAAATCCTGTTCATCACCAATATCGGTAAAAACCTGTTCAAACACCGGCAAATAAACCTCTTCAGCCGGCACTGGGATGCCACTTTGAAGCATCAAGATGAAAAGCCCCATTGTCTTCAAGGCCACCGTCTTACCGCCAGCATTAGGGCCTGAAACAATCAGTGTCTTTGTAGGAGGGAAGATTTGTAAATTAATAGGCACTACTTTAGCCGCTTGTTCCTTTTTTTCTCTCCAAAGAAGCAAAGGATGTTTTGCTTTTTTAAAATAAATCCTATTGTCAAACTTTGGAAAAGAACAATCAAATTCGGCTGTATATCTAGCGATGGCCATAAACGTATCCAACCAGCTTAACCATTCTTGATTCTGGGAAAGGATGTCCGCATATTGAGCAATCTCTTTCGTCAACTTCATTAAAACTCTTTCTTCCTCTTCTTTGGCCTCAGTGATAGCCATTTGGAGTTCATTATTCAAAGGTAGTATCTCTAAAGGCTCAATGAAACAGGTAGCTTTAGTTCGGGAATAGTCGTGAACAAGGCCTTTTAAAAAGGATTGATATTCACTCTTAACAGAAATAACATAGCGACCGTTCCGGATAGAAATGATTTTCTCCTGCCAGAAAGACCGGTAATGAGGCGCTTCTAGTAATTCATTAAGTAAGTTTTTAATTTTTATTTTCAAGCTTTGAACTCGCTCTCGTAAGACTTTCAGCCTGGGGCTAGCACTATCCAACACTTCTCCCTGGGCATTTACTGTCTGTCTTATCTGCTTGTAAAGCTCTGGCAATAATACTAATCGTGAGACCAAACGAAATGTATGTGGGGTATCTTTTCTTTTCTCCTCCCAATAAGTATAAACCCGACGTGCTATTTCCAGATGTTCTCCTACAATAAAAATCTCTTCTGGAGTTAAAAAACTATTTTTTATCTTACTTTTGTGTAAAACTGGGATTAAATCAGGAATAGAAGGAGGAGGAATGGCCTTATCCCAGAGAAATAACTTTATTTCTTTAACCCACTTAAACCTCTCTCGAATTCTATCCAGAGCAACAAGAGGAGTTAAACACTCTACTTTGACCCTACCTGGGAGCGAAGAGGTATAGGTAGAAATACATTTAAGAATATGTCTAAACTCTAAGTTCTCTAAGGCTTTAGAATCCATAGAAGCAGAAAAAACTAATCACCGCACTATATGAAGGTAATAAAGATAACATGTTTCACTCTAAGTGTCTAGAGAAAGACACTCCACCAAAATGTGAATGACTTTTAGATGTTAGAATTGATTTAATATTGAAACTCCTTCAAGGAAGGAGGAAAGCTTTAAGTAGAGGTTGATGAAGTAGATTTTTGTGGAGACTTTTCTTTCTTCTGCTCTTTTGACATCTTCCACCCATAATCAGTTACATACCAACCATCTCCTTTTAATATAAAAGATGTTCCATTTATCAGCTTTTCCACCTCTCCACCACACTTAGGACAGGTAGGCAAAGGCTCATTTATTTTTTGTAAAACTTCAAATTGAT
>JAGHCL010000143.1 GCA_021160485.1 Candidatus Desulfofervidaceae bacterium | reverse complement strand
GCTTTAACAATTAAGTATGGCCATAGAATTTCGGAAGATTTTGATTTTTTTCTATATCCAGATAAAAAATAGACTTTCTTAAACTCCTATCTAAAATTGAAGGCATGGCAAAAGATGTAAGTCTGGAAGTGGAAGAGCTTACTAAAGACACACTGATTTTTTATCTGGATGGCATTAAGTTTTCTTTTTTTGAATATTCTTATCCTCTCTTAAGACCTGCTTCTACAATGAGTATTGGAAATAATTGTATAATGATTGCTTCTGACCCAGACATTAGTGCCATGAAAGCAATTGCCATTATCCAGCGAGGAGAAAAAAAAGACTTTTATGACCTCTGGTTTCTAATGCAAAAAAATAAGTGGGGAATCAATGACATTTGTAACTTTTGCAAGCACAAATACCAAAGGCTTTTCCCTGTTAGGACATTTCTTAAGTCTATAGTCTATTTTGAAGACGCTGAAAGAAGTAAAATTCCCGATATAGAGCCTTACTGGGAGGAAGTTAAAGACCTTTTCAAAAGGGAGATTAAGCAGTTGTTTGAGCATTATATGAAAGATGTTACTAATTAAGCCAGAGAATAACACTTAAGTTCAGTCCTAAGTTTAGAAAGGTTTTTTAAAACTTCAAATATCAAAAATTACTTCTGCTTCCCAATGATTATCTTTTTGACTAATTTTTAGATTATGATAGGTTACTGCCTTAATGGCTGTTTCAAGCGGATGTTTGTCAGGATTAAAAGTTTCTCCTTTGATTTTAGCCTGAATTCGCTTTGTGCCCCACTTCTCTATTTCAAACTCACAACCGACAAATCCTTTGGCGTCAAAGAGAAAAAGCAATTCATCCAGCCAGTTGAAAAAAAGCTCCTCTAATGTTTCACCCTCTAGGGCTACACTATGGCTCACCCGAGGCTCTACTACATTAATGTCGGTAATAAGGTCAAAAAAGGCATAAGCTGCATTAAGAAATAGTTCCTTTTCATCTTTACCAAAAATTTTGATACCTACATCCGCCGTGTGTTCAATTAGTTCGTATGGTTTCATTTAGACCTACCACATAATTCAATAAATGCTTTTATTTCTGCTGGCAGCTTCTGTAAATACTCCAAACTATCCCAGAATGCTTCTTCTGTATGGGGTTCCAGCGTGAGTATTGGATAGCGTTCATAGCGTTTAAGTAAAGAAAAAAGAGAGGGAAAATCAATTTTACCTTTTCCCAATCCCAGATGTTTGTCTACATATCCATGATTATCGTGAAGGTGTAATTGGTTTATGTAAGGAAAGATAATCTCCCAGTCCTTTAAAGTGCTCTGGGTAAAGGCATAAACATGGCCTATATCAAAGCAAATGCCTACAAAAGGGGAACTAAAATTTTCAAAAAGACGTAGAAAAATCTCTGGTTCGCCTTCAAATACATTTTCCAGATTAAGATAGACTTGATGTTTTTCGGCCAGGGGGATAACTTTCTCCCAAGTTTCAAGGCTGTTTTTAAGCCACTCTTCTTTATGATTGCGATAGACTCTATCATCATAAGCAAGGTGAGCTACAATGGCAATAGGGTTAAATAAAGAAACCAATGCAAAAACCTGAGTCAGTCTTTCCTGGGTGACCTGCCGCACTTTGGTATCAATAGCACCAGGAGATAAATCGTAAAAAGGGGCATGAAAGGTAACTTTTAAACCAGACTGCTTCAATTCTCTAGCCAAGGATTTAAATTCGTCTTCAGGCCATCTATCAAGTAACTGGGGAGAAAAATAAATTTCAGGATTAAGCCTGTATTGTATGAATAGAGGAAGATACTTTTGAGACAATAAATCATAAGGCGCATTTATAAAAAAATGTGAGAGGTAATTATATTGCTTCATCTTTTCTAATCCACTATCCAGACCGCTCCTCTTTCTACCATGTTAAGTACTTTAGTAGAAACACTACCTAGAAAAAAGGCCTTCAGACGAGAAAGACCACGTCGTCCTATTACAATGGTGCCAATGTTTTCCTGTTTTTGATAATTGATGATTTCCCCAGCTACGTCTTTGTGACTTTTCTTAATTTTTTTACGAATATTCCTGGCTGGCACGCCTGCTTTCACAAGCATTTCCTCGGCCTTATCCATAAAGGGCAATATGCGGGAGGTAACTACTTTTTCCCACTTTTCAGAAAGGTCTTTTATTTCCTCTAATGGATACATGGTTAATACATGAAAAATGGTCACTTCAATGTTCTCTATCCCAGAAAGGATAAAACCGGCATGGTCAACCGCACGAATAGAGTTTTCAGAGCCATCTATCGCCAGAAGCACCTTAGGTGAAAAGAAAGAATTACCGACCATCCAGATAGGTACTGTTTTTTCAGCATGAATAATCTTGTCGGCGGTACTTCCCATCGTCAACTTTTCCCACAGGCTCACGCCACGTCGCCCCAGTACCAAAGCATCAAAGAGCCCATGTTCGGCGTAAAAAAATAAATCCCTGGCCGGGCCAAACCTCCCCGGGAAATGGATGGTTTCAAAGCGGTTTTCTGTCCAGCCTAGGTCTAATAAAAGTTGACGTGCTTCATCTAAAATCTTCTTGGCCTTTTCTTGAGACTTTCTTTCTAATCTAGAACGATAATTCACCTGCCAGTTTGTAAAATCAGCATCTTCCTCATTGTTTTCCAACAGAATAGGAGGTAAAGGAGGTGAGATGTAAATTAAACTCATGGTAAAAACAGGGTCATTTTTGAACATATTGGCGGCGTATTCCACCGCGTTTAAAGCATAAGAAGAACCATCTATTCCTATGAGGACACGTTTTTCTACCCGCTTTTCCATTCTCACTCCGTGAGTGATTATATATTGTTCATTAGAGCCTAAATACGTAATATTGTCAAGCTTTTAGTCCAGTCCAAGGTGGCTAACGGTGTGTAAATATGAACATATCTTGGCTTTCAAACATCTGGGGTTGTTTAAAATTAGATATAAGGAGATATAAGGAGATAAATACAGATTAAAACCTTTATTTTATTAAACTATCTTAAACATGGTATTTAAAGTTAATTTTCAGTAACGCACAAAAGTTCTTTAAAAATCTTATTGGCTAGTTGTGGGTTAGCCTTCCCTTTTGTTTCTTTCATCATTTGTCCTACAAAAAATCCTAGTAATTTTTCCTTACCTGCTCTATACTGCTCCACTTCCTTTGGATGTTCTCTAATGATCTTTTCAGCTATCTTACGCAGGGTGGCTTCATCTGTTATTTGCACCAAACCCTTTTCTTTCACAATCTGAGCAGGGGATTTACCGGTAGCATACATTTCTTCAAAGACAGTTTTAGCAATCTTTCCACTGATGGTGCCTTTTTCAATCAAGGCTAATAGCTCACCCAACTGTTCCGGTGTAATCGGGCACTCTCCTATTTCTTTTTTCTCCTGGTTAAGTTTCCCCAGTAATTCTGACATTATCCAATTGCTAACCATCTTTGGATTAGCACAGGCCTTCACCACGGACTCAAAATAATCAGCAAGCTCTCTGGAAGTAGTTAACACCTCAGCATCGTAACTGGGCAAATTATATTCTTTAATAAATCTTTCTTTTTTCTCATCCGGTAGCTCAGGTAAAGTATTCCTAACGGCTTCTATCCAGGCCTCATCTACGACTACTGGCACTAAATCTGGGTCTGGAAAATAGCGATAATCATGAGCCTCTTCCTTCCCCCGCATGGAACGTGTGACCCCTTTGGCTTCGTCCCAGAGTCTTGTTTCCTGAATGATACTACCTCCCTCTTCCAAAATGGCCTTTTGTCTTTCAATTTCATAGGCCAAAGCACGCTGGACATGCTTAAAAGAATTCATATTTTTCAACTCTGTTTTAACTCCAAAGGCCTCACTGCCTACCGGGCGAAGGGAGATATTGGCATCACAGCGAAAGCTGCCTTCTTCCATATTACCATCACAAATTTCTAAATACCGCAGAATACTACGCAGTTTCTTCAAATAAGCTACAGCCTCTTCTGGTGAACGGATATCTGGTTCGCTTACAATCTCAATAAGGGGCACACCCGTGCGATTGAAATCTACATAACTTACCGGTTTATGGGGGTCATGAATGAGTTTACCGGCGTCCTCTTCCATATGGATACGGGTAATCCCAATGCGCTTTTTCTGACCATTTACTTCTATTTCTACCCAACCATATTCGGCTAGGGGGTGTTCATATTGAGAAATTTGATACCCTTTTGGCAAATCAGGATAAAAATAGTTTTTCCGGGCAAATACACTATAAGGATTGATTTGGCAGTTAGTGGCCAAAGCCATTTTCATGGCAAATTCCACTACCCGTTTGTTTAAGACAGGCAACACCCCTGGCATACCCAGACAGATAGGACAGACATGGGTGTTGGGAGATGCACCAAATTGCGTAGAACAACTACAAAAAATTTTACTTTCGGTTAAAAGCTGGGCGTGAACTTCCAAACCAATAACGGCTTCATATGCCATTATATAAGCCTCCTAAGGTGGACTTAAAATCTCAAGCTATCTGTTCACAAGAGGCTAAAAAATTTTAGCCGCCGTGTCAAGCTAGGATAGAACCAAATTCTAAATTTAAAAATAAAACTCTGGGATTAAGTAGAACAAGTTGAGAAAAGATTGAAGTAGAAAAATTAAAGAAACTACTATTTAATAATCAGATACAACAATTTAAAAATGGCGTCCCCAAGGGGATTTGAACCCCTGTTGCCGGCGTGAAAGGCCGGTGTCCTGGACCGGGCTAGACG
>JAGHCL010000081.1 GCA_021160485.1 Candidatus Desulfofervidaceae bacterium | reverse complement strand
CTTTATTATAGCCCACTTGCGGGGTTTCTTATAGGGCAATCGCGGATTTTGGGTACTTTTTTCTCTTGTGTTGGTGTTGGAGAAATGTTAAAAAAGAGTCATGTCTGTTTTGGATAAAATTATTGCCTATAAAAAACAAGAAGTGGAGAAATTAAAAAGAAGCAAACCTCTGGATGAAACTGTGCTTACCTTTGAACTTTCTCCACATCGCTCCTTTGCAAAGGCCATCAACCAAAAAGGAAAGCTCAGCATCATTGCGGAACTAAAAAAAGCCTCTCCATCTTTAGGATTAATTCGTCCCGACTTTGATCCAATAAAAATTGCAGAGATATATGAGAAAAACGGTGCAGATGCTATCTCAGTCCTTACAGACAAACATTTTTTTCAGGGTGATATAAAATTCTTACCAGCAGTAAAATCTTCTGTTAGTTTACCGATTTTAAGAAAGGATTTTATTATTGACCCATATCAAGTGTATGAATCCAAACTTTATGGAGCAGATGCCATTCTCCTTATCACCACTGCTCTTTCTCGGCAGGAATTAACCAAACTCCTTACACTCGCCTACAAATTAGGTCTGGAAGCCCTAGTAGAAATTCATGATGAAGATGATTTGGAGAAAGCCCTTGAAAGCGGAGCCCATATTATTGGCATTAATAATCGCAATTTAAAAACCCTCAAAACAGATATCAATACCTGCTTAAAACTGCGTAATTTTATACCAGATGATAAAATCCTCGTAGCTGAAAGTGGTATTAAAACAAAGGACGACATGATGCGTTTAAAAGAAGCAGGCTTTCAGGCTGTCTTAATTGGCACCGCTCTCATGCAAGCAAAGGATATCAAACAAAAACTGAGGGAATTTGTCATTTAACAAATACACCTTAGACTTCTCTTTAATTGACTGAATAATCTAATAATACAGGTAGAGACTTTAAGAAATAAACACTTAAGCTTGCCTAGTCATTTCAGTTTTGCTACTTTAAAATACAAAAATACAAAAGGAGAGCACTATTTTCCAGCCCTTGTTTTTTGCATTTAAGTATCTCGCCATTATGATTCCGTCCATGATTGTAGGGGTGGTTTTGGTAAACTTGATTTCTATTTTGGGCTATATGAACCGTTTAACCTGGATCGCTCGTCCTCTCATCCTTATTGGCCACCTTCATCCTGAATCAGGGTTAAGCTTTATCACTGCTTTTGCCTCCCCAACTGCTGCTAACACCATGTTGATGGATCTTTATCAAAAAGGAATAATCACCAAAAGAGAACTCTTCATTGCCTCTATGTCCAATTCTTTTCCTGCCATTCTCGTGCACTGGCGAAGTATGTTACCAGTGTTAATCCCTCTACTTGGTCATGTAGGAGTAATTTACTTTCTCCTTCTTGTTTTCGTGGGCCTCATCAAAACGGCTTTGGTGCTTATTGTTGGACATTTCATCCTTCCGTTCCAATCTGTCCAATTAACACTGTTCAAAAAAGAACCCAAGCCACCGTTGCCAGATGCCTTTAAACAAAGCTTGCAGAAATCTATACCTATGTTTAAACGGATTATCTTTATCACTATTCCCATTACCATTATAACCTTTTACTTGCTTCATCTTCACTTTTTTGATTATTTAAGCAATTGGCTTAGCCCCATCTTACACTTTCTTCCTCTACCTCCAGAGGCACTGTCTATTATTGCCGCTCAGTTTGCTGGTCACCTTCCAGCTTACACCCTAGCCTCCAACCTCTTGGTAGCCCATGTATTAACCGGTAAAGAAATTATTCTGGCACTCCTTGTCGGAACAGTATTAACAAGTATCACCGGGCTACGCTACCTTATCCCTTATTATTGGGGTATCTTCGGACCCAAACTAGGCACTCAGATCATGCTTGTTTCTCAAGGATTAAGACAATCTATCATTTTGCTTATAGCCATTGGTGTATATTGGTGGCCTTTTAATTGATAGGTTCTCAGTCATCAAGTTCCAAGCCACCAAATGAAAGACTACGAACAGCAATAAGTAAATCCAACATCTTTATTCCAGATGAATATCTAAGTCCAAACAGGTTGCTTAAATGACTATTTTAGTTTAAAATTTTTTAGAAGCATTAAGCTTAAAAAATTATGGATTTTTGGGAACAAATAAAAGATACTCTTAAACAAGAGCCCAAACTAATAAAACTCCCAGCCCAAGGGAAAGCAGTCTTTGTCGGTGATACTCATGGGGATCTAGAAGCCACAGAACTTATTCTAGAGAAATACTTTAAGCCAGGCTATTTTTTAGTATTTTTAGGAGATTATGTAGATAGAGGAACCTATTCTAGAGAAAATATTGAGTTGTTATTATATAAGAAGATTGAAGCCCCAGAAAGGATTTTCCTCCTTATGGGAAATCATGAGGGACACCCTATTCTCCCCTTTTATCCAGCGGATTTTTGGGACACATTATCCTTTTCTGAAAGAGAAGAATTCAAAGAAATCTTTCAGCTTTTACCTCTGGTAGCCATTACCGAAAATGGTCTGATTGGTGTGCATGGTGTCCCTCCTGATGTAGACCAGCTTGAAGACATCAACAACATTCAACTAGGAGATAAACACTGGCAACAGATTACCTGGGGAGATTTAGCAGAAAAAGATGGTGGTTTTTTAGGAGACTTTTGGGGAAGGCCTGTTTACGGACAGACATACTTTGAACAAGTAATGGCCAAGTTAAACCGCACCGTGCTAATCAGATCCCATCAACCTCACATTAACCCTATTACCTTCAATAAACGTTGTCTAACTATTATCACATCCCATGCCTACAATCACGTTCGTCATATTGCCATAGCCGATTTAACCAAACCGATAATTAAAACCGTAAGCGAGCTGGAAATTAAAGAAATTTAGGAGGGGAAAATGGCTGTTTTTATTAAGAGTATCACCATTAAGACTAAAGCACCAGGAGACATTGTAGATCTAACTCCAAAGGTGGCTGAGGTAGTAAGAGCTGCTGGAATTAAAACCGGTATTGTGCATGTCTTTGCCCCTCATGCTACTGGTGTCTTTGCTTTAACAGAATTGGAATCGAACCTTGTTCACGATATTAGGCGCCTCTTAGATGAAATTGCCCCTCAAGGTAAAGGCTGGCATCACCCGGCAAATGCTCACTCTCACCTTCGGTCTATGCTTTTTCCACCAGATCACACCCTGCCTGTGAGAGAAGGCAAGCTCGTTACCGGCACTTGGCAGAGCCTTTTCTTCATAGAAGCAGGGCTTTCAGGTAGAAATGTTCACATAGAAATTACGGTCATAGGTGAATAATGCAAAAAACAGGCACTGCTTATCTTCCCTTACATGGCGGCAAGGCACCGGCCTGGCTATTCCAGCGTATGGTAAAGCTGGCCCGCGAGATAATTTACATCCTTTGTCTGGAATATGGAAGGAAAGAAGTCTTATGCCGCCTTTCAGATCCCTTTTGGTTTCAGGCCTTTGGCTGTGTTTTGGGATTTGACTGGCATAGTAGCGGTGTAACAACCACCGTCTGTGGCGCTATCAAAGAAGCACTAAAAGACGTAAATAAGGAATTGGGAATTTTCGTTGTTGGTGGCAAAGGGAAAATAGCTTTAAAAACACCTCAAGAACTTGAAAAAATTGGCAATAGGCTTGGTTTGGAAGTATCTCCCCTGATTTACGCCAGTCGGCTCACGGCCAAGGTGGATAATGTTGCCTTACAGGATGGCTATCAACTCTATCACCATACCTTAGTATTTACCACTGATGGTGCCTGGAGTGTTATTCAACAGGGAATGAATCCCGCCCAAAGATATGCCCGGCGTTACCATTGGCTGGGGGAACAGGTAAAAAGTTTTGTCTGTGAACCCCATAGTGCCATTTGTGCAGTAAAAAAAGAGCGGTTAGTCTTAAATCTGGTTGCCCAAGAAAGTGAGGCTACCCGTAAATTCAGTATTGACTTGGTGCAGGAAAAACCAGAGAAAATATCTCAGGAATGGCAGAAAATTGCCAATCTTTACTTACCTAATAGGCATTATCTTCTCTCTACTGATATAGACCCCAAAAGGTTACAGCAAAACTTAACCAAGGCATATTCTGTTTGCCCTCAGGACTTTGAATCCCTATTGAACGTAAAGGGAATAGGAGCAAAGACCTTAAGGGCCTTGGCCCTAATTGCAGAAATTATTTACGGGGCCAAACCCTCTTTTAAGGATCCAGCACGTTTTGCCTTTGCACACGGAGGCAAAGATGGTCATCCCTATCCTGTTAATCGCAGGGTTTACGACCAGAGTATAGAAATTCTTAAAGAAGCGGTTAACGCTGCCAAAATCGGCTATACAGAAAAAATGAAGGCTTTAAAGAGACTGCATAAATTCAATTTATAGAGCCTTTCTAACTTTTGTGAGTCCCAAAATCCGCGATTGATTTGAGGGGAAGGTGTATTTAAGAGGGAAAGAAGGAAAATTATAGTATTCCGCAAAAGTTGACATAAAATAAACTTAAATTTCCTTATCTCCTCTGAAAGGAGGAAGG
>JAGHCL010000209.1 GCA_021160485.1 Candidatus Desulfofervidaceae bacterium | reverse complement strand
GATAATATTTTGCTCTTGTTAGCCCATGAACGGGTCTGAGAAAAAAATGACTTTTTCATCTACGCATTTATGCTTCTACCCCTTGCACATTTTTTAGAAAATGGTTAGAAAAATAGAGGTGTAAATACCTTAACACAAAAGCTGAGGAGGAACGTGAATGCCTATTTATGAATATGTATGCGGCGATTGTGGACATCGGTTTGAGTGTTTAGTAAGAAGCAACGATAAAATTACTTGCCCCAAATGCCAGGGAACAAATTTGACCAGATTACTCTCGGCCTGTAGTTTTAGTTTTGGGCCAGGGAGTAATAAGACCAATACTTCTACTACATCCAGCAAAAGCTGTAGCACATGTTCAGCTGTAAGCTGAGCCACCTGCCGTTAGGAGGCTCTGGATGAGCCTTAAGACCGTTCGCATCGGTACACGCGGCAGTGCCCTGGCTTTAAAACAAACAAACTGGGTTGCTTCTCAGTTAAAAACAATTTACCCTGGTATAGAAGTTGAAATTACCATTATTAAAACCCAGGGAGATAAAATTCTTGACGTGCCTCTTGCCAAGGTTGGCGGAAAGGGATTGTTTGTCAAGGAAATTGAGGAGGCCTTGCAAAAAGAAGAAATTGACCTGGCTGTTCACAGCCTTAAAGATGTGCCCACGGTTTTACCTGAAGGCCTTTGCCTGGGGGCTATTACCGAGAGAGAAGACCCTAGGGATGCCTTAATTACAAAAAACAATATTTCTTTTTCCCAGCTTCCTCCGGACGCCCGCATTGGCACAAGCAGCCTGCGACGCCAGGCACAATTGCTCCATTATAATCCCCAGTTTTCTATTTTGCCTTTGCGAGGAAACGTTGATACACGTCTGCGCAAGATGAAAGAGCAAAATCTGGATGCCATTATTCTAGCTAGTGCAGGCTTAAAAAGGATGAACATGGCCGATAAGATTAGTGAGTATCTCTCCCCAGATATCATTTTACCTGCCATTGGACAGGGGGCTTTGGGTATAGAAATTAGGGAAGATAAAAAGTGGTTAGATTTTATTGCTCCCTTAAATCACTTACCTACAGCTCTGGCCACTAAGAGTGAAAGGGCCTTTTTGGCCAGATTAGAAGGTGGCTGTCAGGTGCCCATCGCTGCTTACGCAGTTTATCGTGAAGACCAGATAGAAATCACAGGGTTGGTAGCAGACGTTGAAGGAAAACGTTTCTTTAAAGAAACCCTTAAAGGAGCGGCGGAAGCAGCGGAAGACTTGGGTCAAAAACTGGCAGAAATCCTCTTAAAACAAGGAGCAAAGGAGGTTTTAGCAGAAATCTATGCGAACAACAGCTAAAGTTTATCTAATAGGAGCAGGACCTGGAGACCCTGAATTGCTTACCCTAAAGGCCAAAAGGCTTTTAGAAAAGGCAGAAGTTGTTATCTATGATTATTTAGCCCATCCTCAACTTTTAGATTATGCACCGCAGGCCGAAAAAATCTATGTGGGTAAAACAGCCGGTCGCCATACCCTTTCGCAAGAAGAAATTAATGCTTTATTGGTTAAAAAGGCCCAAGAGGGTAAGATGGTAGTCCGCCTTAAAGGTGGAGACCCTTTTATTTTTGGCCGTGGGGGCGAAGAAGCAGAAGAACTGATTAAAAATGGCATCTCCTTTGAAGTTGTGCCTGGTGTAACCACGGCTATAGCTGTGCCCGCTTATGCTGGTGTTCCCTTAACCCATCGTGCTTATGCCTCTTCTGTGGCCTTTATTACCGGACACGAGGACCCAACCAAAAAAGACTCGGCCATCAACTGGGAAAAACTGGCAACGGGTGTGGATACGCTTGTCTTCCTTATGGGAGTGGGTCATTTGCCCTTAATTGTTGACCAGCTTATTTCTCACGGTCGTTCTCCTGAAACCCCAGTGGCCATCATCCGTTGGGGAACATTACCTGAACAACAAACTGTAAGGGGCACATTAAGTAATATTGTGGCGGAAGCAGAAAAGGCAGCCATCAGACCACCGGCAATCATTGTCGTAGGCAGAGTTGTAGAATTGAGAGAACTTCTCAATTGGTGGGAAAAGAAGCCGCTATTTGGTAAAAAGATTTTGGTGACACGAGCACAGGGACAAGCAAGTTTAATGGTAAAACAACTTCAGGATTTAGGGGCACGGTGTTATATATTCCCTACCATTGAGATTGCCCCGCCTGCAAGCTGGGAGGCGTTAGATAAGGCCATTACGAAATTAAACCAATATGACTGGTGCCTTTTTACGAGTGTAAATGGAGTGGTTTATTTTCGCGAGCGTTTGGAATACCTAGGGAAAGATGTGCGGGCGTTGGCAGGCGTAAAGATAGGTGTTATTGGCGAAAAAACAGCTGAAGCCCTTCAGGACTGGGGGATAAAACCTGATATTATGCCAGGAGAATTCCGGGCCGAAGCACTAGCCGAAACACTGACAAAGGCAGGTATAAAAAGGAAAAGAATCTTACTTCCCCGGGCAGAAAAGGCAAGAGATGTTTTGCCTGTAACCCTGCAATCCGCAGGTGCAGAGGTAGAAGTAGTGCCCACCTATCGGACCGTGTTGCCAGAAGTAAAAAAAGAAGAATTTAAGAAACTTTTAATTAAAGGGGTAGATATTATTACCTTTACCAGTTCTTCTACGGTGAAACATCTGGCGCAATTGGTAAACCCTGAATCTCTGTCAGATTTATTAGAAGATGTGACGATTGCCTGTATCGGCCCGATTACAGCTAAGACAGCTCAGGATTTGGGTTTGAAAGTAGATGTTATGCCAGAAAAATATACCATTGAGGCCTTAATTAAGGCGATTGTCAATTACATCGCCAAGGTATAATCGGGCATATCTATTGGGTTGTTCCAAAATGGCCTTCAGTCTTGCCACCTGTTCTTTAAAGCAAGTGCGATATTTCTTAGGAAGGGGCTTTCCTACTGGAGATTTGAATCGTAGATAATTAATAAATCTCCCGTTTTTTAGAAAGCGAAAGTCTAAATGGGGGCCTGTGGCTAGGCCTGTCTTTCCCACATATCCAATCACCTGTCCCTGCTTCACGTGACTACCCCGCCTCAATCCTCTAGCAAAACGGGAAAGGTGACCATACGTGCTTGTATAGATATGATTGTGTCTGATTTTTATAAATTTGCCAAAACCGTCATTCCAGCCAATAAAAACAATTCTTCCATCCGCAATTGCTTCTACCGGAGTCCCAATAGGGGCAGCATAATCTATGCCGAGGTGAGGTCGGACGATTCCCAAAATAGGATGGCGGCGGTGATAGGAAAAGTAAGAACTGATACGTTTAAAGCGCAAAGGAGCCTTTAAAAAGGCCTTACGTAAAGAATTGCCTCTAGCATCGTAGTAACCTCCTTTCCCTTCAGAGGTCTCAAAGTAATAGGCCTCAAATACACGACCCTGATTGACAAATTTAGCCGCTAAAATCCGCCCATTGCGAATGAACTTTCCCCCGGCAAATATCTTTTCATACACAAATTGATATTTGTCTCCCGGGCGCAAATCAGTAAAAAAGTCTATGTCCCAGGCAAAAATATCGGCCAGAGTTAATATAAGTTGGGGTTCAATGTGATGATCCAGGGCAGAATTATAGAGGTTCGTTTTTATTTTTCCTTCGGCCACGGTTAAAAAAACATGACTTGGGGTCTTGCTTACAGCATATGTTATTCCATACGGGGTGATGGTAAAGATATATTTTGTCTGCATAGATGGCGAAATGATACATTGTGTCAATATGTTCTGACTAAAGATCAGACGAAGTTTATATCCGGGTTTGATTTTATTTACAGGAATTACCTTTTCTATCTTCTGGCCAAGTTCATAAGCTAAATAAGAAGGAAGATGGTATCTTTCTACCAATACCTGATAGAGACTCTCATTCTTTTTAAATATATGTTCTCTCTCTTCTTGCCTGGATAGCTCCGATTGCTTCCAGCCAAAATAATCAAATGCAGGTGGAACCAGCAGGGCTGACTCCAAATTTCTATTTTGAGTGTAGATAAAAATGACAGCAAAACTGACACATAAAATGAAGACAAAACCTCTTTTCTTCAAAGAAGGAAGTGTTCTTAAGATTGACATGATTTTTAATGGGGGTAGCATGAATCTACCCCCTTAATTTTTAAGCCTAAATTTCGGTAAAAGCCTTCTGGAATGGAGGCACAACTTGTTTCTTACGGCTCATCACTCCATCAAGCCAAACGGAGCGGCCTTCTAAGGCCTTACCAAAGGCCTTTTCTACTACAGCAGGGTCGTCAGAAACAACCAAAAGTTCAGTTCCTTCTTTCATAATATCAGTTAACATAAGGAACACACTGTGACGACCACCTTCTTCTTTGACTTTTTTCATTTCTTCATAAATGCCGTCTTTCAAATCATCTAACAGAGAAAGGTCAACTACTTCAATCTGACCAATACCTACTTTCTTGCCGCTCATATCAAAGTCTTTAAAATCGCGGAAGATTAAGTCACGTGGCAGTTTTCCAGCCACATCGGATTTTGCCTTAAACATATCCATACCCAAGGCTTCCGGATCATCTACACCGGCAATTTGGGCCAGTGCCTTAGCAATCTCCACATCCTTGTCTGTTTTTGTTGCCGATTTAAAAATAACTGTATCGCTCAAAATGGCACAAAGCATAATACCGGCAATGTCTTTAGGAATTTCCACTCCATGATAATCATAGAGCACCTTGATTACAGTACAGCTGCAACCCACAGGGGCAGATAAGAAGAAAATCGGATTAGGAGTAGTAATATCACCGATTTTATGATGATCAACTACTTCTACAATTTCTGCCTGGTCAATATTATCCAGACTCTGAGATTTGTCACTGTGATCTACCAAAATTACCTGTTTTCCTGCTCCATCGGTCAAGACTTCTGGAGCAGCTACGCCGAATTTTTCCAAGACAAAAGCAGTTTCTGGATTTAAATCACCCTGGACTGCAGGCACGGCATCCATACCCAGCTGCTTTTTTAAATGCGCATAGGCAATAGCCGCACATACCGAATCTGTATCCGGACTTTTGTGACCTACAACATATACTGG
>JAGHCL010000203.1 GCA_021160485.1 Candidatus Desulfofervidaceae bacterium | reverse complement strand
GGCCGCAACCCTTAATCAATATGAAAACTCTTTTGGGGTCTTTTTGCAGGAGTCTCAAAAGCATAAATGAAGCCTTATACCATTGAAGTAAAAGAGCTGGTAAAACAATTTGACTCCTTTGTAGCCGTTGACCATATCAGCTTTAAGGTCAAACAGGGAGAAATATTTGGTTTCCTTGGCCCCAATGGAGCCGGTAAATCCACTACCATCCGTATCCTGTGCGGGTTACTACAGCCTACTGCAGGCAAGGGGAAAGTAGCAGGTTATGACATCTATACCGAAACAGAAAAAATTAAACAGCACATTGGGTATATGTCTCAACGCTTCTCCCTCTATCCGGACCTAACCGTTTGGGAAAATATCCGGTTCTATGGAGGTATTTATGGACTCAATGGCAAGGCCCTAGAAGAAAGGGGAGAAAAACTCCTTACCCAGGCAGAGCTGGAAAAGCGGTGTGACACCCTGGTGGCCCATTTACCTCGGGGGTTTAAACAACGCCTGGCCCTGATCTGTGCCATCTTACACAGGCCCTCCATTGTTTTTTTAGACGAACCGACATCTGGGGTAGACCCTTACGCGCGCCGTCGCTTCTGGGATATTATTTACCAGCTAGCAGCAGAGGGCATAACTGTCTTTGTTACCACCCACTACATGGATGAAGCAGAATTTTGTGACAGACTAGCCCTTATCCATCAGGGCAAAATCATTACTCAAGGCTCACCTCAAGAGCTAAAAGATAAACATCTGCCCTATCAAGATTTAGAGTTCCAAACCTCACAACCGGAAGCTGCCCTGACTATACTTAAACAGCTTCCTTACAGTCTAAAAATCAGCTCCAGGGAAAATTTTATCCGGGTCAGTGTGAAAAAAGAGGATAAAGAAAAACTGATCTCTGCCCTAAAAAGGCAAGAAATCCCTCTTAATAGCCTTCACTGGGTAACAACTTCACTAGAAGATGTGTTTGTGTCTTTGATAAAACAAACTTAAACGGCCTCTACGGCCTTCACTTCTGGAATTTCTTTTTTGAGATAAGCCTCTACACCCATTTTCAGGGTCATCTGAGACATTGGACACCCGGCACATGCACCTTTCAACTTCACTTTCACAATACCATCTACGATATCTATCAGTTCTATATCACCACCATCTGCCTGTAGATTGGGCCTGATCCGATTTATGGCCATCTGAACTTTGTTTCTTAATTCATCACTCACTTTTATTCCTCCAACATAAATTGGGGTAGTGCTAGAAAAACCCCCTTATGCACCCTAGGATTGTAATATTTTGTTTTCATCCCTTGCCAACGTTCCTTAATAGCTGCTTCATCAACACTCAAGGGATCGTGTTTAAAACTTGCATAGATAAAACTCCACATACCACCTGGATAGGTAGGTATGGCATAAGTATAAATTTGAACAACAGGATAAATGGTCTGAAGCTGACTCTTCACTTTTTTAATAAAATCCGCATGATAATAAGGAGACTCACTTTGAAGAATCATTATTCCATCTTCTTTCATGATACGTACCAAGTCTTGGTGAAAATTGATTTCATATAATGCCTTTGCTGGTCCGATTGGGTCAGTAGAATCAATTAAGACCACATCGTATTTTTTGTCGGTTATCTTTACATATTGGGTGCCATCAGTAATATGAATACTTACCCGTTCGTTATCTAAATCTTTACTGATTGAAGGGAAATACCTCTTTGCTAGTTCAATCACTTTGGCATCTATTTCTACCAGATCAACGTGTTCTACACTCTTATGTTTTAATATCTCCCGTACACTGCCTCCATCCCCCCCACCAATAACCAATACCTGCTTAGGGCAAGGATGGGTAAAGAGGGCTGGATGAGCAATTAACTCATGATAAACAAATTCATCCCTCTCGGTAAGTTGGATACAGTCATCTAGAATCAGAGCCCGACCGTGGTCTTTCACTTCTAAAACATAAATATCCTGGTAATTAGATCTTCCGTGGTATAAAATATTTTCAACCGGTAACCCTAGTTTCAAGCCTCCGGTGTCTTCAAAAAACCAAATTGTATTTTCCTTTCCCATCTAAACGCCATCACCCCTATTTAAATTGAGCACTTTCATTTTTTCTGGTTTTAAGTATTTTTTCACCACAGGCACTACTTCTTCTGGTTTCACATGGGAACCACAAGTATAAATATCTATGGCGGCATAGCCCACTTCTGGCCAGGAGTGAATGCTCATATAAGATTCATTAAGTAGAGCCACTGCACTCAACCCCTGAGGATTAAACTTGTGTGTTTTTATATCCACCAATGTGGCACCCGAGACCTCAACACTTCGTTTAAACATTTCTTTAATCGTTTCTTCACAATCTAAAATCTCCTTTCTACAACCCCACACTTCTAAAATTAAGTGCTTCCCCGCACATGCCATTTCACCCCCTCCTTGATTAAATTTTTATCCCTTACGGGCAGGTTACATATGCCTCTTCATCGTAATAAAGTTCCCTTTCCCAATCCACTTTACCTTTGACTAAAGGCTGGGGGGTCTCTACCGCATAAATGCGATAGAGGTTAGAAGTATAAAAATCTATCTCTGGAAATTCTACTTTTACCGGTGCTTCCTTAGCCACCCGGAGTTCAAGTTTGACCACATCTTCTCTTTCTAGAAGATATGTATGAAAATTGCGAACGATATCTGTAATAGTAAAACCCATTGCTAAGATATCTTGCTGGATTTGACGCCATTTTTTGCGTGAAGCCTCTAAATGGGTCAACCCAAAGTATCCAACACATCCTTCTCCCCTAAGGGCCTCCACACAACGGGAGAAAAATAGACGCAAACCTCCAATTGTCTCCACAGGGTCAGTAAGGAAAACATCAAATTTACCCTTAAGCTCATCAGATACAGGATATCTTGCGTCATAATGAATCAGATCAATATTGTCCCAGCCTTTGATAGTAGCTATTCTTTCTATAAAGGCCAAAATCCGCTCATCTATTTCCAAAACCGTTACCCTTTTAGGCCAACCAGAAACAAGCAGCGCCAGAGAAGTTAAATCATCATCTCCCAACAGAATTATCTCCTTACCTTCTATATCTCCCACCTGGTACATAAAAAGCACTCGGGCCACTGTATCTACTGGTGTTACATAACCTTGATCATATTCAGAAATCGCTTGAGGGCGACCCTGAATTATTTCTGTAAACTCGTTAAGTAAGGCTTGATGGTGAGCCAAACTAACTGTTTTACCTTGGCATTCAGGACAAATCAGGGAAGAAAAAGGTGAAATGCCCAGAAGTTTGGCTGTTTTTTCGCCTTTAGGGGTAAGGAAAAACAAATTGTCTTTGTAATCTATCAGACCTTCTTCTAAAAGATTTTTGAGAGATTTTTGAGTGGTGGGTAAATCAACATCTATGTGTTTAAGAAGTTGCCAATAACTTAAAGGTTGAGCTAGTAAAACTCGCAAGACAAGATATGCAACCCTTTTGTTTTCCAATCTCGCCTCCTTTCTCTACATCGGTCTGCACTCATAGCGCGCTCATATTTACATGAAGTAATTGGAATGTCAAGGGGACAAATATTGAAGTTCCCCCATTTTTTATAACTGGCTATTCCGGAGCGGTATTTAAAAAACGGTGGTGGGTTATACGTTATTAGATAATGAAACCATGTGATATATTACCTCAAAGGGAAATAAAAAAGAAAGGAAAGCGTTAAAAAGGGAATTTATTAACCCTAACCTGGAAATTTATAACTCAAGTAAGCGGGGTCTTTTGTGCCCCGCTTCTTATTTTTAAGCCGAAATACCTAACTCTTTCTCAATTTTAGCTATCAACAATCTGGTCTTCACAACCACATCGGGATTTAAACTGACAGAATTAATACCGCACTTTACTAAAAACTCTGTAAATTCTGGAAAATCACTTGGAGCCTGACCACAAATACCAATCTTTCTTCCTTTTTCACGAGCAATCTTTATTACCTGTGCTATCAGACGCTGCACTGCTTCATTGCGCTCATCATAAAGGTGAGAAACAAGCTCTGAATCTCTATCTAAACCCAATGTAAGCTGGGTTAGATCGTTAGAACCAATAGAAAAACCATCAAATATTTCAGCAAATTCGTCTGCAAGGATAACATTACTTGGAATTTCGCACATCACATAAACTTCCAGACCATTTTCGCCCTGCACCAAACCGTACTCTTTCATCACCTCAATCACCTTTTTCCCTTCTTTTGGCGTGCGGCAAAATGGTACCATTACTTTAATATTGGTTAACCCCATCTCATCTCTGGCCTTAAGCAAGGCCTTGCATTCCAGTCCAAAGGCGGGTCTGAATTTTTCATCATAATATCGAGAAGCCCCGCGCCAGCCGATCATAGGATTATGCTCAGCCGGTTCATACAAATTACCACCAATCAAATTAGCATATTCATTGGTTTTAAAGTCAGAAAGGCGCACAATTACATCATTGGGATAAAAACCAGCCGCAATTCGGCCTACCCCACAGGCAAGTTTTTCTATAAAGTAAGAAACTTTGTCAGGATAACCCTTTGTCTTTTCGTCAATCTTTTGAACAATCTCGGCAATCTTAGGATCATTGGCAGCCTGTTTTTTTAATTCTTCGTAGTGAATAAGGGCTAAGGGATGAATCCCAATGTGAGAGTTAATAATAAATTCTTCTCTTGCTAAACCTACACCATCACAGGGAATCTGACCCTGGAAAAATGCTTTTTCGGGAATACCAACATTCATCATTACCTTTGTTTTGGTTGGGGGCAAACTCTTTAAATCCAGGTGCTCAACTTCATACGGAATGATACCTTCATAGACATAGCCTATTTCTCCTTCGCTACAATCCACTGTCACTTCCTGACCATCTTTGATGAGTTCTGCTGCATTACCTGTACCAATTATACAGGGAATACCTAATTCCCGTGAAACAATCGCCGCATGACACGTTCTTCCCCCGCGGTTAGTTACAATGGCCGCCGCCACTTTCATAATGGGTTCCCAATCAGGGTCTGTCATGTCTGTTACTAAAACCTCTCCTGGTTTAAATTCAGCAATATTTTCGGCCGAAGCAATAATATGAGCCCTACCCTGGCCTATTTTATTACCTACCGACAGTCCTTTACATAGAACTTTCCCCTGAGCCTCCAGTTCGTAGTATTTTTCTTTTAAAACATAGGTTTCAATTGAAGAGTAATCTTTTTGCGAATGGACTGTTTCTGGCCGTGCCTGCACGATGAAGAATTGACCTGTGCCTACTTTTTTACCATCTCCATCTTTGGCCCATTCTATGTCCATTGGTTTACCATAATGCTCTTCTATCTTGCATGCCCATTCAGCTAAAAGTAAAATTTCATCATCGTTCAAAACATAACTATTCCTTTCTTCATCCGTAGTAGGAATGTTTTTTACTGACTGCCCGCCTTCAGTATAAATCATTTTTAATTCTTTAGAGCCCATGGTTTTACCTACGATAGGGCGTTTCCCCATCTTCAAAGTAGGCTTAAATACATAATATTCATCGGGATTTACTGCCCCCTGCACTACATTTTCTCCTAGACCATAGGCAGCAGTAATCAACACAACATCTTTAAATCCACTCTCTGTATCCAGAGTAAACATCACCCCTGAACCAGCGGCATCACTCCTTATCATCTTCTGGACAGCAATAGAAAGATAGACATCAAAGTGCCCAAAACCTTTGTCTTCACGATAGGAAATAGCCCTGTTGGTAAAAAGGCTGGCAAAGCAATTCTTACAAGCCTCAATTATTTTTTTCTCTCCCCGAATATTTAAATAAGTCTCCTGTTGTCCAGCAAAAGAAGCATCAGGTAGATCTTCAGCCGTGGCTGAAGAACGGACAGCTACATCTACTTCTTTTAAACCATATTGGGCTGAAAGCCTCCGATAATTATCTAAAATCTCTTGAGTTAAATCCTCAGGTAACTCAGCATTCCGGATAAGAGCACGCACAGCCGCTCCTCTTTTTTGTAAATCTTCAATATTATGCGTGTCCAGACCAGTAAGAGTTTCTTTAATCTTGTCCACCAAACCCGCTTTTTCAATAAAATGGCGATAAGCGGCCGCGGTAATAGCAAAACCATCAGGCACATTAATACCTGAAGGTTTCAATTTTTGAAACATCTCTCCTAAAGAAGCATTTTTCCCTCCAACCAATGGTACATCTTTAATAGAAATCTCCTCAAACCAAAGGATAAAAGGCTTGCCCTCAGAAACCATCTATAACCCTCCTTTAACAAAAATCTGTATTTCTTTTACTCTAAAAAGAGATAAAAAGCAAGAAAAAACTTGCTTTGAACTAAGTTTTACTCACCCTAAAGGCTCTATTGTTAAAAATTCCCACACATCTAAGACATTTTATTCTGGCAAATATATTGAGGGCATTTTTTTAAACTCTTCTAAAGCGGCATAGTGAGTTAAATCGTGATGAATAGGGGTAATGGAAATCATTCCCTGACTTAAAGCATAAATATCTGTGTCAGGGTCTGGTGGATAAAGAAAGCCATCTCCTGCTTCCCAGTAATAAACATGCATTCTTGGGTCCACTCTTTTTTCAAACCGATCCCGTAAGGGCACAGTAGCTTGGCGGGTTAAAGCCACACCTTTTATTTCATGCAAAGGTAAAGCCGGGACATTGACGTTTAAACATACGCCCGCAGGCAATTTTGTCTTCATAATCTTTTTTACTAACTTTTTGGCAAAAGTAGCAGCAGGAGTAAAATCTGGCTTCTCGTAAGAATCAAGAGACACGGCTAGCGCCGGAATCCCCAAAATAGAGGCCTCCGTCGCAGCAGAAACAGTTCCAGAATAAAGGACATTTATCCCAACATTTGGACCCAGATTTATGCCGGAGATTACCATATCTGGTGAGGATTTTAAAAGCTCGTTTACAGCAATTTTTACTGAATCTGCCGGGGTTCCACTTACGGCATAGCCATAAAAAGTTCCATTGCGATAAACTTCCTTTACCCTCAAAGGGCAACTAAGACTAATGGCATGTCCCACGGCACTTTGTTCACTCTCAGGGGCAACAACATGAACCTCATAGTCATCCTTGAAAGCTTGATAAAGGGCGTAAATTCCCCGGGCAAAAATACCATCATCGTTAGTTAAAAGGATACGCATTAATCTTTCACCCTCACTATATATTCTACTTTTGCCTCACTTTGAGCTGGCACAGTCACTATAAATTGAAGGGTATGGGCATCTACTTTTTGATAAATAGTATTGGTTTTTAATACTTCCCAATCTCCTGGCACATCTTCTTGCACAGTAATGTCCACTGGCCTATCCTTGCTGTTCCTAAAAGAAATTTCCCAGCCTATTTCGTATAATGACCCAGATAAACGCCGATAAGTTACTTGCCTTCGGGAAGCAGTAAGATCAAAGGCAATCCCCATAGCAAGTTTAATTTCTTGTCCAACTGGAGTAGGTGAAATTTTATCTTCCCCAATAAAAACCAGATTTCCTTCTTGATCTCTTTGGTACACCCTGATTTTACCTGGAGGTAAAGGCAGCCCCAGGTTGTTATCTTTATTATTTGCTATTTTCAAACAAACCCTAATTTTGTCTTTAGAAAGAGGAGTATCATAATAAGACCGATAATAGTAATTGTTTCCAGTATAAAGATATTGCTCTTGGACATTAATATTCTCTTTTTTTATAAATTGAATCTGTTTTTTTTCATCATTATTCAAATCCAAAAGTTGGGGCAGGGTATAAAGATGATATTCAAAAAAGGGTCTTTCTTTTACTTCTCTTGGAGTCCTGTGTTCAAAGGCCTTTGCCCGATATAAAGGAGTGGTTACTTCCGTTTTATGAACTTCTCCAGCAACTAAAGAAACCTGGGCCTGGTGATAGCTACTTCCTGTTTGATTATTAATAGTAATCCATCCGCCCAAATTTCCCTTCCCAGCTTCTGTCAAAACTAACATATAATCTGCCTGCCAGTCCATACCTGAGGTGAGATAAGAAAGTTGAAACAAGTGTAAATCCTCACTTCCAGTATTCCTTACATACCATACTAGCGTGGGAACAGGAAACAAACCTTGAGGTAACTGAGGGAGAATGACTTCCCCAGGACAATGTAGGAAAACCTTACCATCTATAGCACAGATAGGTCCGTCTTGGGTGCTTAAAAGTAAGGCATCAGCCAATTCCTTTCTACCTGTAAACGGATTTTCAAAATATACCTGAATGTGTTTACCTACATATTTATCAAGGAGATTTTTGGAGGTAATAAGATCATAATGATAACTCTGAGAAAGGATAACAAAATCCTCTGGAGTAAATAAAGATTGCCCGATCACACTTTCTGGTTCAATCTTTGCGGGGATATTTTCTATATAAAGATAGCTCTCCCCTATGGGTAGCAACACCTGTCTGACCTCTCGCACCAAGGCGAAGTTCTGATTATAAATAACCAATTGCACCGTCTGTCTGTCTTGAGCAGTAGTTTTTATAATCTCCTGGGCATGAAGACCCCATGCAGACAAAAAAATGAGCAAAATTGCTAAACAGGTAAAGCGTTTCATGAATCTCGCTCCTGATAAAGCTTAAAAAGATAGATAAAACTTGGCGTAAAGGCCTCCTGATTTTCTTCAATCATATTTTGTATCTCTTCTAAAGTGTAAAATTTGGCTTCAGAAATTTCTGCTCGATTAGGAAATGGCAAAAAGTCAGTTTGAGCTTCATATAAAACAACATGTTCCCCATCTGTTTCCTTACAGGCATTTACCTTAAATACCTTTTTTAAAGGCACCTCTAAGGCTAGCTCTTCTTTCAATTCACGGTAAGCTGCCTTCTCGTAAGTCTCCTTAGGATCCACATGACCAGAGGCAGAAGAAGTCCACTTATCTGGATGTTGGTCTTTATTAGGAGCACGTTTTTGCAAAAAAAGTTTACCTTCCAAATTAAACACAAAGATATGCACAGCCCGATGTAGACAACCCACCTCGTGAATAAAAGACCGCTTTCCTAGACCTATCACTTTATCAGTTGCATCTACAATTTCCAAGTATTCTTCCATGACATTACTTCTCGCTTTTACCTAATGAGTATCCAAATAATTCATTACCTAATAATTAACATTTTCTTTTATTATCACTCTCTTTGCCTTCCCCTCTGTTCTAGGTAAAGAGTTTGGTTCTACCAGCTCTACCTTGGGGGTAACTAAAATTTCTTCTCGCACTTTCCGGCCAATCTTTTTACGCAATTTCTCTAAGTAACGCATATCTTCGTAAAAAAAATCGTTTTTCACTTCTACCTTGATAGACAATTTATCTCCGGTTTCCTTCTTATGAACTTCTATCAAGTAATTACTTCCTACTTCAGGTAAATCCATGAGGACACGTTCAATTTGAATAGGATAAATATTTACCCCTTTAATAATCAACATATCATCTGTGCGTCCCGTAATACGGGCAATGCGTTTATGGGTGCGTCCGCAAGGACACTTACCAGGAACAATCCGGGTTAAATCCCGGGTGCGATAACGTAAAATAGGCATTCCTTCTCTGGTCAAAGTAGTCAACACCAATTCGCCTTCCTCTCCTTCAGGTACAGGTTCTAAAGTTTCAGGGTCTATTATTTCAACAATATACGCATCTTCCCACAAATGCATTCCCTGTTTATAAGGACATTCAAAGGCCACACCCGGACCATTTACTTCGGACAATCCGTAAGAGTTAAAGGCATCAATACCAAAAAAGTCCTCAATTCGCTGTCTGATCCCTTCAGCGTGAGGCTCAGCTCCAATAAAGGCAATGCGTAGTTTAAATTCTTTTTTCGGATCAATGCCCTCTGCCTTACACACCTCGGCTACATAAAGGGCATAACTGGGGATGATATGGACAACTGTGGTTTCAAACTCACGCATTAAAAAAAGCTGGCGTTTGGTATTACCTGGTCCAGCAGGGATAACCAGACAACCTATTTTCTCCGCACCATAATGGAACCCAAGTCCGCCAGTAAAAAGCCCATAACCCATCATGTTCTGGAAGACATCACCAGGTCTTACACCTGTCATATACATGCACCTGGCAACTAGATTGGCCCAGCTATCTAAATCACGGCGAGTGTAAAATACCACTGTCGGTTTTCCTGTTGTTCCAGAAGAAGAATGCATTCGGACAAGCTTTTCTTTAGGCACAGTTAAAAAACCATAAGGATACCATTGTCGTAAATCCTCTTTAGTTGTGAAGGGGATACGCCTTAAATCATCCAGAGAACGGATTTTTGCAGGATCAACTTTATATTCTTTGAATACCTTCTGATAAAAAGGAGAACTGGCCGCACGGTTAATAACTTCTTTTAGTCTTTCTAACTGTAAGGCCTTTAATTCCTCTTCTGGTAGTGTCTCTAATGCCGGTTCCCAGTAAACATCATTCGGAGTCAAATCCGGGGAATTCTTCATCGTAAAATTCCTCTGGAGCAAGATTTTCAAAGCTGGTAAATTTATCCAAAAACGCCAATTTCACCGTCCCAGTAGGACCATTTCTGTGTTTACCAATAATGAGTTCAATAAGTCCCCGATTAGGGTTATCCTCCCGTTTGTTATACACTTCATCTCGGTAAAGAAAGACAATTAAATCGGCATCCTGTTCTATCGCACCTGATTCACGCAAATCTGCCAGGCGAGGTCTCTTATCTTCCCTTTCTTCAACCCGCCTGTTAAGCTGGGACAAGGCTACAACAGGCACATTGAGTTCTTTGGCCAGGGTCTTCAAAGAACGAGAAATCTCTGAAATTTCCTGTTCCCGCCTTTCTTTACCTCCTTTTCCCTTCATTAATTGCAGATAATCCACAATTACCAAACCAATATTATGTTCGGTCTTCAATCGTCTAGCTTTGGCTCGCATTTCCAATATAGAAATGGCTGGAGTGTCATCAATAAAAATAGGAGCTTCAGAAAGCACTGTTGCTGCTTCGGTTAAAAGTCGCCAATCATGATCTCCTAAAAAACCAGACCGCACCTTCTGACTATCTACCTTGGCTTCGGCACAAAGCATGCGGGTAGCCAATTGCTCTTTAGACATCTCCAGGGAAAATATGATTACAGGGATATGGTATCTAATAGCTGCATTGGCAGCAATATTAAGGGCAAAGGCCGTTTTCCCCATACTTGGACGACCAGCAATAATAATTAAGTCAGAAGGTTGAAATCCTGAAGTCAAACGGTCAAAATCAATATAGCCAGTGGGAACACCTGTAACATGAGAGCTCCTTTGCCCAAGAGATTGCACCATTTGAAACGTTTCTTTGATTACTTCTTTCAAGGGATAATAAGCCGTCTGAATTCGTTCATTGGCCACTTCAAAGACAGTTTGTTCGGCTTTATCTAAAATGTCTTCTACTTCCTCAGTAGGAGAAAAGCAATGATTAATAATTTCAGTTGCACACCCAATAAGTTTCCTTAAAACCGCTTTTTCCTTAATAATCTTGGCATAGTAAGTAATATTAGAAGCAGTAGGAATTGCCTCTACCAGGCTAGCTAAATAAGCAGCCCCACCTACTTCTGTCAGTTGGTTTTTCTTATGTAACAACTCACTGACAGTTACTAAATCTATAGGCTGATTTTGTTCATATAACTCTAAAAAAGTAAGAAAAATTTTGCGATGGCTTTCACGATAAAAATCTTCTGGCCTGATGATTTCTAAGACCCGATGGAGAGCCTCATTGTCAATCAAAATACCACCTAAAACGGACTGCTCTGCTTCTATGTTTTGGGGTAAACTCTTCTTAAAAATGCCATTACTATTTCCGGTCTTGGTCTCTCCATGTGGCAGGGATTGTTTCATTTAGGCCCCTACTACTTTCACTTTTAAGAAAGCTTGGACCTCCGGATGTAGTTTGATAGGAACTTCATAATCTCCTATATGTTTAATAGGTGTTTCTAGAACAATTTTCCGTTTATCTATTTCAATACCCTTTTCTTCCAAAGCTTTGGCAATATCCATAGCCGTTACTGAACCAAAAATTTTCCCCTCTTCTCCTACTTGTTTGGCAATTTCACAGGTAATTGTGTTCAGTTTTGCCGCCAAATTCTCTGCCCGATGTTTCAATCTTTGCCGTTTTTGAAGTAATATTTGCCTTTCGTGCTCTAAGGCCTTCATATTTTTGCGAGTAGCCGGCAAAGCCAACTTTTTGGGAATTAAATAGTTCCTTGCATAACCATTAGCTACATCCACAATATCTCCAATTTGACCTAAAGAAGACACCTCTTCTCTCAGGATAACTTTCATAACTGCCTCCAAATTAAATTAGTCAGTTTGCCAGTAGCTAGCTTGTCAGTTAATACATTATTCCTCAATTCATACAGGTCTATACCCATGTCTATCACCCGTGGCGAAACCCTGACTACCCTCTACTTATTCGTGACCTATAGTGGTATAAGGTAACAAAGCCAAATGCCGGGCCCTTTTAATAGCTAGGGTAAGTTGTCTCTGGTGACGAGCACAATTACCAGAAATCCTTCTGGGAATAATCTTACCTCTATCTGTAATAAACTGCTTTAATACATCTATATTTTTATAAGAGATATTTAACTTGGGGTCTGCACAAAAACGGCAAAACTTACGCCTTACATAAAACCTCCTCCTCGGCACATTCATTGTAGCCATACAATCCTCCTTATCTTACTTAAAAAATGCCTAAGCGGCTTGAGTCTCAACTTGAGAACGATCAATATCCTTTTTAGAAACCTTAATGGTTAGAAACCTAATAATCCGGTCGTCTATTTTTATATTTCTCTCTATTTCATTTACTAACTCAGACCCACCATAATAATGCAAAATTGCATAATATCCTTTCCTTTTATGGTTTACCTTAAAAGCCAAATCTCTAACTCCCCATTTTTCTACTTCTTTCAATATTCCTTCGTGGCGGGCAATAATATTTCCAAATTTAGTAAACAATTCTTCTATTTGTTCTTCTGACAATTCAGGATCTGCCACAATGACAGTCTCATATTCTCTTACTTTCATCTTCACCTCCCCCTACATAATAAAACCGCATTGGTATATTATACCTCCCTCTCTTTGTCAAGAACAAAACCCAGTTTCTTTCTGGTAACTTTTCTAATGTAATCAAATATACAACGAGCAACCATTTTATTCAAGGGCAGGGATATCACCAATGATGAATGACATACTTAAGGAACATGCTATAGC
>JAGHCL010000004.1 GCA_021160485.1 Candidatus Desulfofervidaceae bacterium | reverse complement strand
TTGCTTTACTTTAGAGCCTTTTTGTTTTATCATTCTTCTTACCCGCAAGTGTGGTTTTCACCTTCTAGGTGAAGGTGCTTCTTTAAAAATTAACCTATTTTATCACACTTGCGGGGTTTCTTGTAGGCTAATCGCGGATTTTGGGTTGACAAAGCAAGTTTTTATTACCATTTTAAAACCAAGGAGGGCTGATAGAATGAAAGAGGCAATGCTTTATGAGGAATTAGCTGCGAAGAAGGTAAGGTGTAAATTGTGTGCACACCATTGTCTTATTCCTGAAGGCAAGCGTGGCATTTGTGGAGTGAGAGAGAACCAGAAGGGGAAATTATACTCTTTGGTTTATGATAAAGTTGTTGCCAAGCATAATGATCCAATTGAAAAAAAACCTCTTTACCATTTTTATCCACGTAGCCTTATCTTTTCTATTGCGACAGTAGGTTGCAACTTTCGCTGTTTATTCTGTCAAAATGCTGACATTTCGCAAATGCCCAAGGAAGAAGGCCGCATTTTGGGCTGGAAGACTACACCAGAGGAGATTGTGGCTGAAGCTATAACCCATGGAGCCAGCTCCATTGCTTACACTTATACTGAACCCACTATATTTTTTGAACTTGCTTATGATACTGCTAAATTGGCTGCCGCTAAGGGATTGAAAAATGTTTTTGTTAGTAACGGCTACATGAGCAAAGAAGCACTAGAAATAATTAAACCCTATCTCCATGCTGCCAACATAGATCTCAAATCTTTTCGGGAAAAATACTATAAAGAGATCTGCGGAGCTAAATTACAACCAGTCCTGGATACGATTAGTAATATGGTAAAAACAGGCATCTGGGTGGAATTAACTACCCTTCTTATCCCTACTTTAAATGACAGTGAAGAAGAATTGCGTGATATTGCCAGGTGGATTTACCAATTAAGCCCTGATATTCCTTGGCATATCAGCCGTTTCTACCCTACTTACCGTTTGACTCATCTACCGCCAACTGCAGTAGAAGCAGTAAGGAGGGCTAGAGAAATTGGTCTTGAAGAGGGATTGCGGTATGTTTATACAGGTAATGTGCTTGGTGATGATGGAGAAAACACATATTGTCATCACTGTGGAGCCTTAGTTATAGCTCGCTATGGTTACACAATTGGAGCACATAACATCAAAGATGGCCGTTGTATCAACTGTGGAACCAAAATTCCTGGTGTAGGTTTGTAGTCCTAGAAAGGAATGTCGTCATCAAACGGCACTTCGTCAGGAGGAACGGTTTCTTCTGCTACAGCAGAAGGTGTGGTTTCTGGACGTCCTAATAACTGTAACTTTTGCGCAACGATTTCTGTTGTCCACCTTTTATTGCCATCTCTATCTTCCCAGGAACGCGTCCTTAATTTTCCTTCAATGTAAACTTGCTTGCCTTTACTTAAATATTGCCCACAAAATTCACCTAGTTTCCCCCAGGCTACCACCCGGTGCCATTCTGTGTTTTCAGCGCGTTCACCTTGTTTATTTACCCAGCGTTCGGTCGTGGCTACACGAAAATTGGCGACCGGAGTCCCACTTGGGGTATAACGAAGCTCAGGGTCAGCGCCAAGGTGTCCAATGAGAATAACTTTGTTGATACCAGCCATAACATCCTCCCCAAAATTTTTTAAAATTTAACATAGTTTTTAAGACAAGACAAGCAAAAGATGAATAAGAAAATACTAAATCATCACGCATCTAGTTGAGTCTATTTGGGGACTTTAGCTATTTAGATTTGCCAGATGTTGCTGGGATTTTGGGTTAAAAATTTACTTGACTTTTCTCCCAATCCATTTTTGGGTTTTCACGCAGATATAGAGATTTTGCCTATTGGAGGACTACCTCGTTCACCAGGTAAAGCGGTGCGAGTAGTTGATGAAAGAAGGTTTTAATTGCTTTTTGTTGTAAAATAAGTTAAGGTAATGGGAAGAATTGCACAAGGGAGTATATTATTTTTACTCCATAAACCAAAGGAGGATGTGGCATGCAAAAGGTGATTAAAAAGGCCATTATTCATGGAGTTTATATAATTACTGCTCAGGCAGAAGGGAAAAAGAATGGAATGACAGCAGCGTGGTTATCCCAGGTGTCTTTTAATCCTTCTCTTCTTATGGTTGCCATTGCTCCAAGTCGCTATACGCATGGTTTGATTAAAAGTTCCGGTTATTTTGCCATTAATACCTTGAGCGAAGAACAGGTAGAAATAGCCAAACACTTTGGTTATCATTCTGGTAAAACTATGGATAAATTTGAAGGTATCCCCCACTTTGAAGCGGGACACGGTTCTCCGGTGCTGAAGGATGCCTTGGCCTATATAGAATGTAGATTAACCAATGCTGTGGAAGCAGGTGACCATACGCTGTTTATTGGAGAGGCCATTGAAGGGGAGGTGTTGAAACCAGATAAAAAACCACTTTTATTTGTCTGGGAAGAATTTTTTTAAGTGTTTAAGCTCTGTTTTTAGACTTATAAAGGCAGGTTTGACTGATGGACTTTATAAACTTTCTTTTAAAACCTCTTGCTTATCCTCATCCAGTTGAAGAAATCAAACTGTTACAAACACACATCTCCTGGGTATTTCTCACCGGTGACTTCGTTTACAAGATAAAAAAACCAGTAGATTTTGGCTTTCTTGATTTTACGACCCTGGAAAAAAGACATTATTTTTGTCAGGAAGAAATAAGACTAAACCGTAGGCTATCACCTGATATTTATCTGGACGTTGTTCCTGTGGTAAAGAGAGAAGGAGGCGTTTTTATTGGGGGAGAAGGTGAAGTCATTGATTATGCCGTCAAGATGAAACAACTGCCAGAGGAGAGCTGTCTTACATCATTGCTGGAAAAGGGTGAATTAACATCTTCAATTATGGAAAAAATTGCACGGATAATGGCTAATTTTTATGCCAGCTCGGAAACAAACGAAGAGATTGCTACCTATGGTCTGCCGGAAAAAATAGAGGTAAATATCAAAGAAAATTTTGATCAAACCAAAACTTATACAGGTCGCACCATTAGCAGAGAAATATACGAGAAATTAAAGAAGTATTCTTTTGAATTTTTAAGAGATAAAAAGGTTTATTTTCTAAACCGCATAAAAGCAGGACAAATCAAAGATGGCCATGGAGACTTTCATTGCGCCAATATTTATTACTATCAAAACAAGGTTTATGTTTTAGATTGCATTGAATTTAATACCCGTTTCCGCTATGCGGATGTGACGGCTGATGTTGCCTTTTTATTAATGGATTTGGATTTTCGTCAAGCTTCTCCTTTGGGCAATTACTTTCTCAATACTTATTTGGCACAAACAAATGATTTTGGCCTTCTAGGTGTGTTGAATTTTTATAAAATTTATCGTGCTTATGTGCGAGGTAAGATTAGTAGCTTTGAAGCAGATATGTCCGGTATATCTCAAGATAGGCAAAAGGCAGCTTTAGCACGGGCAAAGGCATATTTTGAGTTGGCTTATAGCTATCTGCAACCACTTTTTAAACCCTGTCTGTTGGCGACGGTTGGTTTTTTAGGAAGTGGCAAGTCCACTGTAGCCAGACACCTGGCGGCAAGGTTAGGAGCGGTTGTCATTCGTTCTGACGCTGTGCGTAAACACATTTTAGGACTTAAACCCGATGAGCACCTTTATGTTCCCTTTGGCCAAGGTATTTATGCACCTGAGGTTACCAAACAGGTATATGCGAATATTCTGAATTTAGCCAAAGAGGCTCTTAATGCCGGTTTCCCTGTCATTTTAGATGCCTCTTTCAATAAAGAGGTTTATCGCCAGGGGGTAAGAGACCTTGCTCAGGCACTAAACTGTCCTTATTATTTCCTGCACCTTCAATGTGATGAAGATATCCTCAAGCAACGCTTGGCCAAAAGACAGGAAGAGAGCCAAGACATTTCTGACGGTCATTTGGGATTACTCTCAAGTTTTAAGCAAACCTTTGAACCCCTTAAGGATGAAAATCAAATTGTCCTTGATACCACTCAGCCTGTAGAGAAAGTAGTGCAAGAGGCAGCCGATTTTCTGAGTGCACTGAGAGATTAAGAAGTAGGTAAAATGGGGTGGACAGCAGATAGTGAATGGTAAAAAGATAACCTGGTTACTTGAAACTTGGCAACTTGCTAACTACTTGCAGGATTAGGTTTTTATATATTCACTGCAAATCTGCCGTAATTCCTTTTCTGGAATAACATCCATAATTTCAGGTAAGATGCCACAATAAGGCGTTTTTTGTAAAGATTTTACAACATTTTTGTATGACCTAATAGCTTCGGACATTTTATTCAGATGCCAATATACATTGCCTAAATAAAAGTGAGCTAAGGCAAAATCAGGAGCTAAATAGATGGCCTTTTTGAAATTCGCTATAGCTTTTTCTATTGCTCCTGTTCCGTAATACACTATGCCAAGTATAAGATAGGCTTCAGGAAGTGTGGGATGATGGTTTAAAACCTGATGGCAAATTTCTATTGTTCTGTCATATAAGCCTGCGTCAGCATATAATCTGGCTTCCTTCAAGGCTGTTTTGAGGTTATCTGGTTTGAAAGGAGGGGTTTTCTTTTTAAAGATGGTTTTTGAAGAAACTTTTGGAGTGGAAGTTTTTTTAGAGAGTGAGACAGAAGGTTTAGGTATATGAAAAGGAGATTTAAACTTAAATTTTGCCTTTCTATAAAAGAATGTTCCCCCTATTTTTTCTGTGACAAAGGTCTTAGAATTTATAATAAGGCTTTCAGTAGGAGCTAAGATCAGATATCCATCATCTTTTAAACAAAGATAAAAGTTTCGTAGCACTCTTTTTACAGATTCTTCCCGAAAATAGATAAATACATTCCGACAAAAGATAACATCCAGTTCGTTTAGTATGTATAGAGGAAAAGGTTCTTTTATTAGATTAAGTTCAAAAAACTTTACCATGTTTTTTATCTCTTCTTTAACCAGGCAATGTTCACCTTGGCAGACGAAGTATTTTTGGTAGCGTTTGGGTAAGTGAGAAATTGATTTTGCATTATAAATTCCGCTTTTTGCCTTTTTAAGAAGATCTTGGTTTATATCGGTAGCATAAATTTCGACGGAAAACGTTTCTAGTTGGTTTTTAGATACGGCCAGTACCATGGCAATGGTATAAGGTTCTTCTCCACTGGAACAACCAGCACTCCATATTTTAAGAGTATTTTCTCCTCTTTTTTTGTTCTTTTCTATCAATTTAGGAAGGAGGTAAATTTTAAAGGCCTCAAATTGCTCCGGATGGCGAAAAAAACGTGTTTCTGCAATGGTAATAAATTTTGTTAACGCAGTTAATTCCTCTTGGCCTAATATCGGGTGGTTGAGCAATTGGTAATACTCATCTTCTATCGTAATCTTCCTTTGTAACATTCTTTTTTTAATTGCCTGGATGAGGTATCTTTTTCTTGTTTCATCGAAAAAAAGGCCGGTTTTGGTTTCAATAAATTGAGAAAAACGTTCAATCTTCTTCATGCACACAGACCTTATTTCTCCCAGTCTCTTTGGCCTGATATAGGGCTTCATCGGTGTTTTTAATGATTTCATCTAGAGTGTATGGGAGTTTGTTGTTGTAATTGCTGACGCCTAAACTAATGGTAACAGGAATTTTATGTCCCAAGGCTTGAAAATTGTATTCTTCTACTGTTTTTCTCAGTCTTTCCGCAAAGACGATTCCACCTTTTAGTGGAGTTTGAGGAAGGAGAAATATGAATTCCTCGCCTCCAAACCGAGCAGCAATATCTGTGGTTCTAACACTGTTTTTCGTAATTCGCGCCAGCATTTTTAACACTACATCTCCTGCCATATGACCATAGGTGTCGTTTATTTTCTTAAAATGATCTATATCTAACATGATTACCGAGAATTCCAATTCAGAATGTCTCTTTGTTTTTTCATATTCCTCGGTGAGTCGTTCAAAGAAGTAACGACGGTTATAAAGGCCGGTAAGCTCGTCAGTAACCGACTTTAAACGAATTTTCTCATAGAGATAGGCATTTTCAGCGATAACAAATGCCTGTTCCAAAATGAGTTCTAAAATTGCCTTTTCATTTTCAGATAAGTCTTTAACCGTTTCCCCATAAAAAATAAATCCACCCCAGATGTTTTCTTTTTCTTTAATTTCTTTGGCCTTGGACTGGAAGAGGTAAAATGCCTCTGCATCAGTAATTATCTTAGCTTCTTCAGCCTCTTCGGGTGCCAATATAACTGATTCTACAAGGGGAGGCGTTTCAAGTTCTTGAACTTGGAATTGTGAAAGACAGAAATTCTCAAGTTCAATTAAGTCTTCTTTATGGGGATAGAGATCAGATTTGACAAAAAGTGTGCCTGAATTTACATCTGTAACGAATACCGTTGCCAGTTGATAATTAATGAGCTCATAAAGAATAGTCAGAATGTCATCTATTATTTTTTTATAAGCATGAATATTACGGGATAGGGTAGTAATTCGGTTAATGATAGTAACCTCGTAGAGCTTTCTATCTAGCAATTCATTAGTCTTTAACAAAATGTCTATAAGAGTAATGGGTTGTTCTGGTTTGAGTTTTTTGTGTTTTCTATCCTTGACCTTTTCTAGCGACGTGGCGATGATTTGGAGAAGTTTGTCATAGGCAATGTCTTTAGCTACATAGGCATCCGCACCGGTTTGTAATCCCCAAAATTTATCTATAGGTTTATCTTTGGATGTGAACATAATAATAGGGATATATTTAGTTTGTTCGTCATTTTTGAGCAAACGACAGACCTGATAGCCATTCATTTTGGGCATCATAATGTCCAGTAAAATAATATCGGGTGGTTCATTATAGACCTTTTCAATTGCTTCCAGGCCGTTCATGGCTGTTGTTACCCGATAACCATTTTTCTCAAGGAAGGCACTTAACATTTTTAAGACTAAGACGCTGTCATCTACTAAAAGTATTGAATTACGCTTCATTTTTAAACTCCTGCTAAGACTAATAATTCTTGAGCAATTTGGGAAGGTTTTAATGTTTTGATAACCGCACCTAGTTCAATTGCGGCCTTAGGCATGCCAAAGACAACACAGCTTTTTTCTTCTTGGGTAATAGTATATCCCCCTTTTTCCTTAATGGCCTTAAGTCCTCGGGCTCCATCTTCACCCATTCCTGTGAGTAAAATGCCGATAGCTTTATTGCCATATGCCTCTGCCACAGACCGAAATAAAAGGTCAACAGATGGACGGTGAGTATTAACAGGTGGTATAATTCCGTTCACAACCAAAACCTTGCAATTATTTACTTGCAGGTGTTTTTCTGCAGGAGCGACATAGGCTATACCTGCTCTTACCGGTTCACCATGTTTAGCCTGTTTAACCTTCAATTTTGTGTTGCGGTTTAACCATTCTATCATTATGTCTATAAATCCCTGTGGTATGTGTTGAACAATTAATATAGGCATGGGAAAAGAAGGAGGTAGGGGAGCTAGAATCTCTTTAAGAATAGTTGGCCCACCAGTAGAAGCTCCGATAGCTACTACTTCGTATCTTCCCCTGCTTTTTTTAACTTCTGTTGGAGGCGGAACTTGAGGTTTGATCTCTATAGGATGCAGATTTTTTACCCCTGCAAACAATTTGATTTTCCTGATAAGATTTCCCCCCAGTCTTTGCCATTCACTATCAGAATCTGGCTTTTCCAATACATCTAAAGCCCCAGCAGCCAGCGCTCTGAAAGAACTGTAGACCTCTACTTTATTCACCACTGAACTGACAATAAGAATGGGCGTGGGACAAAGAGACATAATTCTTTGGGTGGCTTCTAGTCCATCCATGACCGGCATGAGAATATCCATTAAGATAACATCAGGTTTCAATTTGAGCGTTTTTCCCACAGCCTCTTTACCATTTTCTGCTTCTCCTACTATCTCAATTTGTGGGTCTTTTCCCAAGAGTAAACATAAAACTCGCCTTATAAGAAGAGAATCATCAACCACGAGCACCTTTATTTTGTCCTGCCCTTTTTCCATATACACTTAACCTTCAATTATCTTTTTCAGTAAAGAGGCATTTTCGTTTAATCGTTGCATGGCTTCAACTGTTTGTTTGCTTCCCTCAGCCAATTCTTGGGCAGCATGGGATAGCTCTTCCATGGCTGCCGTAATTTGTTCAGTAGCAGTTTTTTGCTGTGTAGTAGCAATGTTGATTTTTTGTGCCACTTCATTATTTTCCTGGATAACCTCTTTTATCCTCTCCATGATTTCACCTGCCATGGATACTTGGGAAACGCCTTTATTTACTGCCTTTTGCATTTGTTCAGTGCTGAGGATTGTAGTATGAGTCAGCGACTTTATTTCTTCAATGAGCTTCCTTATTTCCTCCGTTGAAGCACTTGTATTGTCGGCCAGGTCTTTAATATGCTTAGCCACAATGGAAAATCTCTTTCCTGCCTCGCCTGCACTCACTGCCTCTATAGAAGCATTGAAGGCCAGAAGTTTTGTTTGACTTGCTACCTCTTCTATTAAAGTTAATACCTTTCCAATTTCATCTATTGTTTCCCCCAAACGCATAATTTTTTCTGTGGCTTCGTCAGATTGAGCTTTGACCGTGTTAATAAAATTTACCGTAGATTGCATACGCTCAGTTACTTCTATCGCCTCTTTCATGGACTTATGGGCTACCTGCACAATGACTTCAGCCTGTTTGGTCAGGGCTTCAGCTGAACGACTTAATTCTTCAGCCGACGCACTTACTTCCACAACGGCACTGGCCTGTTTAGAAGTATTCTGACTTTGATTTTCAGCAATAGAAAGGACATTTGTAGCGATTTGTTTAAACTGTCTTGCCATTTGACGAGTGGGACCTATAACCTTGTGGCTGGAGATAAAAAAACCTCCTATAGCGACAACTAAACTGAGAAGAGCCAGACCAGAAAGGAGTTTTTTCGCTAACATGTAGGTGCCTTTAACCCTTTGCTCGGCATGGCTTACAAACTTTTGACTTTCTTCTACTCCATGGCCCAAAAAGGATTGTAGATCTTGATATACGTCTAATAGGTCTTTCTGGATTAACTCATCTGCTTTTTCTGAGCTCGTGCGTTTAAGACGGAAGATTTCGCGGCCAATGCGGAGGAATTCGTTTAAGGTATCTTCGGTTTCTTTTCCGAGGTCTCTCATTTCGTTTCGGGAATGACACTGCAGACAACCGGTGCTTTGGTTAAAAATGCGATTTATATCTTTTTGAATCTCTTGGGCCAGCTTTTGGTTTGTCATTTCTATCTTTTTGAGGTTTTGTGGATCTCGGGTAAGAGACGCTTGGATAAACTCTCCCCGAAGGAGAGCTACTTTTTCTTTTGTATTAAGGCAATTACTCAGTTCAGTGGTAAAGGTTACCATCAAGTTATTTTGTTGCCCCATCCAGTTGGCCACCAATACACCAATGGTTACCGAAGCAATCACTAAACTCAACAAACCAGTAAAAATAAAAAACATCTTCATTCTAAGGCTAACATACTTCATCTTTTGCTTCCTCCGCTAATATTTTTAAATTAACAATAGTAAAAAGCATTCCTTTTGCTTCTATAATGCCCCATATAGCCTTATTCCATGCTAGGGTGGATTCAGAGTTAAAGGTTTTTTTGATATAATTAGGCAGAGCATAAAGTTTTTCTAAAGGCAGGAAAACAAAATCTACGACTTCATCTATAGCCACAAGTCTGTTTGCGTTTTTAAGTTTCAGAAACTTTTGTTCTTTTCTTTCTTCAACACTTTCAATATCTTCGGCCAAACTGGCCAGCAAATACGGTCCTTTCTTAAACAAAAGCACAGGCAAGCTTTTCATCATTCCACTAGTCTTTCTATCGTTTCTATCAGCATTTGTTGACTAAAGGTGCTTTTGGGCAAATAGGCGTCAGCACCAGCTTCTAGCCCCCGCATTTTTTCTTCCTCTGTTTCATGGGAACTGACAATGATTACAGGGATGTTTTTAAATTGTTCGTGTTTTTTAACCTGAGCAGTTAATTGGAGCCCATCCATACGTGGCATTTCTACATCAGTCACGATAATGTCAAATTTGCTCTGGGCGAGTTTTTGTAAAGCATCCAAACCATTGATGGCTGTGGTTACTTCATAGCCTGCGCTGAGGAGAATATTTTTGAGAAGTGTGCGGGTGATTAGAGCGTCATCAACGGCCAGCACTTTTATTTTGCCCTTTCTGGCAGGCATTTTCGTTTCTAGGAAAGATGTAGTATAGGCAGGAGTGCTTTTGAGAAGTTCTGAAGTGTTCAAAATAAGGACTATACCTCCATTCTCTAAGATAGAAGCGCCGATAGCCAGGCGTGTATCTAAATATTTACTCAGAGGTTTAACAATAATTTCCCTTTGGTCTATTATTTCTTCTACTGCAAATGCACACAGTTGGTGATTATGTTTTATTACCACCACCTGAGATTTTGCTTCTGAAATTTTTAAAGGAGAAAACCCCACTGCCTGATTTAAATCAAACAACGATACTGGTTGATTGTTTATTTCTATCAACTTCTGGTTCTTGAGTTGTTTTATATCATCAGTTTTGACTTCCAAAACGGCTTCTATCCATTGAGTGGGTAAGGCAAATATCTGGTTACTTGCTTTTACTAAAATGGCGGGCAAAAGGGCAATGGTAAGGGGAAGTTCCAGAACAAACTTTGTGCCTTTGTCCGGATAAGAAAATATTCTTAAAGTGCCATTTAAATTTTCTACCGTGTTTTTAACAGCATCCAACCCTACTCCACGTCCTGAAATACTGGTAATGCTTCCCTTTGTGCTAAAACCAGAATGAGAGATTGTTTCTAGAATAGCCGGTGGGACTTCGCCGGCGATCTCTTTTATATCTTCATCTAAAATTATTCCTTTTTTAAGGGCTTCTTTTTTAATTTTGTCTAAATTTAACCCCTCTCCGTCGTCTTCTACCTCTATAATTACTTTTCCTTCTCGTTGAGTAGCCCTAAGACTGATTGTGCCTTCTTCAGGCTTTCCTTTACGTTGACGAACAAGGGGGTCTTCTATGCCGTGGTCCAAGGCATTGCGGAGGATATGGATTAGGGGATCGTTAATTTCCTCGATAATAGCCTTATCCAGCTCAATTTCCCCTCCTTTAACTTCAAAGTTTATTTTCTTTCCTATTTCTTTGGCCATATTCCTCATTTTACCAGGGTAGAGGTCAAAAATAGTAGAAAGAGGTAACATCCGTGAGGAAAGACTTTGCATTAATAGTTCTTCACTGATAAGGGCTTGAGTTGCCAGAATGATTTCATATTTATTCCAGATTTCACGAAGATAATCAAAAAGTTCATAAAGGATTTGCTGAAAATAGCTAATTTTTTCACTGACTTCAATTTCTGTAGCTTTGATTGTTCTTTTTATATCTTCCCACTCTTCTTTTATTTCCGAGCTATTTTTGAGTAAGCGTCTTAGATAAAAATTATTTTTTTCAATTTGTTTGAAGTTAAGAACAGTCTCCAGGGAAAGATTGGCCACCTTTTCTAAAAGTCCAACCTTTATTCTAATTGTTTCCCTTGGGGAAGTTTCTTCTATTCCTTTCCCCTTTTCTTCTTTCCCTATTTTATTAATTAATTGTTTTAATTCTTCTAATTTTTCAAAAAGGTCGTCTACAACAGAAGCTGGTTCTTTTCTTTTGTCTCTTATTTCTACTAAAAAATCCTCAAGGTGGTGGGCTGTGTTACTTATTTCATTAAGCCCCAACATTCGGGCTTCGCCTTTAAGGGTGTGAGCTTCCCGCAATAACTCTCCCAACAGAGATTTATCGGCTTCGTCTTTTTCTAATTTTAAAAAACCCTCTTCTAATTTAAGCAATCTCTCTTTAGCCGTTTCTATAAATGGCTCAATGAATTGAGAGACATCAAAATCTTCTATTCCCATTTCTATAAAGTTACCCCCACTTTGTTAATTATCCAGCCCTTCTCCATAACAAATTGTTTATCAGAGATTTTTGACATCCTTTTCAATGTAACATGGTGTCCGACTCTGCAAATCCGTTTCTAATTGTTAGGTAACCCCTTCTACATCATTGATTTTTCTGGGAAGAAAATGTTTTTTAAATTCAATACACCAATAACCTTAAACTCCTTACTGCCTTTAGGAGTTACCCTTATTTTACCTTCTAACAACTGTTCTTCTTCGTCCGGTAGAATTTCTGAAACCGCAGCCATATCCTCTATCTCATCAACTACCATACCCAAGGGTTCTCCAAAGATTCTAATAATGATTACCCGAAAATCTTTTTCCAAAGTGCTTTCTCCCAAATTTAACCGCTTTTTTAAATCTATTACTGGAATGATTTCTCCACGTAGATTTACCACTCCTAAAATATAATCTTGGCAACCTGGAACCTTAAAAATCGGCATTTTAGAAGTAATTTCTCTGATTTCTTCCATTTTTAAAGCATAATACTCTGTTCCCAAACGGAAATAAAGAAAAAGTTGTTCAGATTGCGATTTTATTTCTGTTTTTTCTTCTCTTAGTGTTTTTGCTTCTTCTAATAAAGTTTCAAATGATTCCTTTTGGTTTTCTTTAACATCCATATCTTGCTTTCTCCATTTCAATACTGTATTTTGTTTAAAATTATCAAAATTGTATATAAATTACAACAGAAAAATAC
>JAGHCL010000066.1 GCA_021160485.1 Candidatus Desulfofervidaceae bacterium | reverse complement strand
CCTCCCTTGGCTGATATACTCTCAATCTCCCTCTTAAAAAAATGTCTAGGGTAAGCTCTTCTGTTACCATGGCTATAGTTTAAGAGAATTAATAATAAGGCCTGTAAGAATTTTAGGATAAAAATAAGTAGATTTGCGAGGCATTAAGTGTGAAGAAAGAACCATTTCTCTTAATTGTTCTGGTTTGGTAGGATTAAGTAAGAAAGCCACTTTACACTGGCCTTCTCGGACCAAGTTGATAGCCTTTTGATCATTGTGAACGTATTTGATAAAATTTTCCTGGTTCAATTGAGCTTCGGAAAGTCCCAAGATATTCTTCAGAATCAATTTGGTTAATACCATCACATCCAGATTTTTTAAGGCCGGATGTAAATCATCTGCCCAGTTTGTCCCTTTCAAAATAAACACATAAAACTTTTGCGGCGTATCCTGACAATATAAACCAATTGCCTTTTCTTTCTTACCCACCCTCCTGAGTCTTGACCAGAAAACAAACTCTTCTTCGCAGACTTCTATGTTAAAAAACTGCTTTGCTGTTTTTATAAAGGTCTCTAAAGAAAAATCCGGCAAAGATGTAGCTGGCAAAAGTCGATGAATGGGCAAAACAGTTAATTGTTCATCGTTCAAGTTACTTAAATACATGGAAACGTAATTAAAAGAAGCGTCAGGCGGGGCTTCTGGAAATTGCTTGGTCATTTCCTCTTTATAGACAAGAGCTGTGCGGTAACGGTGGTGGCCATCAGCAATAATAATTTTTTTGTCTCGGATCAATTCCTGTAATGTCTTAATAGCTTTTTTATCAACTACACGCCATACACGGTGTATAACTGCGCCTGTTTCTTCCTTTACTTCAATGAAAGGAGGAAGTGTGTTTACAAAGGGATCTAAAAAAGAGAAAATCTCATTGTTTTTGTCATCGTAAAGTCCGTATACTTGACTAAAATTTGCCTGAGTAGTCTTAAGTAACTGAAGTCTTTCTGAAACAGTTTTGGAAAAGGTCTTTTCATGGGGTAAAATTATTCCTTTATCAAAAGATTCCACCCTTACCCGGGCAATCAATCCCCTCTGCACCCTGGTCTGGCCATTGGCGGTATACTCCATATAATAAGGATAAATTGCCTCTTGCGAATCCGGAATAAGAATGGCCTTTTCTAACCAGGCGTTAAAATTAGCTGCGGCAGTCTTAATCCAGTTTTCCTTCTTGCCCAATATTAACCGCACGATATTATAGGGACTACGCTGGATAAGAGAAGACATCTCCTCTTCAGAGATAACATCATAAGGAGGACTCACAACGTCTTCTATCCTAACTAGTTCTTGGTTGTAGAAAATGCCTTTGAAAGATTTAACTTCTACCATTACTAACTTGCTCCTTTCTCCAAAACGAGGGCTAAATAACATATTGTGAACATTTTAGCAAGGAAAGAAATACAAATGGTTTTGGCAATTATACCTGTCTTAACTAATCTGGCAATGTATTAGTTAATGTGAAGAAAAACGTGAAATAGAAAACCCTCTTATTTTAAGTCCTCTCTAGTTTTCAATCTTTAATACTTGATTATCCCCAGTTTTCTGGTAAAACTAGAGGCGATATTTTTTTAATGAAGGAGAAAGCATTAACAATGTTTATTCCAAAGTTAAAAATAGGTGTTCATGAAGCAGAAATACCTATTATCCAGGGGGGAATGGGAGTAGGAATATCCCTTCATTCTTTAGCTAGTGCTGTGGCCCATATGGGTGGTATTGGTATCATTGCAGCAGCAGCGGTAGGTTTTTTAGAACCGGATTTTGACAAACATCCTCAATTAGCTAATCGTCGAGCTCTAAAAAAAGAAATTGCCTTGGCCTGCCAATTAGCCCCAGGGGGCATTATTGGTGTAAATATTATGGTGGCAATGACAGATTATGAAGACCTCGTAACTGCAGCTTTGGAAGCCGGTGCAGATATCATTTTTTCTGGAGCTGGCCTTCCTCTCAGTTTACCAAAACTGAAACAAAATTTCCCTGGGAGTAAAACTGCGTTAGTACCGATTATTTCTTCAGCCCGAGCAGCGACACTTTTATGTAAAAAATGGTTACATACCTATAATTATCTTCCTGATGCCTTTGTGCTGGAAGGACCAAAAGCAGGTGGTCATCTGGGTTTTCATTTGGAAGACTTAATCGTCAAAAAATACCATCTGGAGCAATTACTTTTTGAAGTTATTAAAGCCGTTACTCCTTATGCCCAGAAAGCTGGTAAATCAATTCCAATAATCGTAGCAGGTGGAGTTTACACAGGTGAAGATATAGCCCGTTTTTTGATGTTAGGAGCAAGCGGTGTGCAAATGGCAACACGCTTTGTGGTAACCGAAGAATGTGATGCCTCAGAAGAATTCAAAAAAGAACATCTGCGGGCGAAAAAGGAAGACATTGTTTTTATTAAAAGCCCAGTGGGACTACCCGGAAGAGCAATTAGAAATAAGTTTTTAGAGGCGGTAGAACGAGGCGAAAAGGTGCCTTTTAAATGCCCCTACCACTGTATCAAAACCTGTAAACCCCAAAAATCACCTTATTGCATTTCTTTAGCCCTGATTAACGCCCAAAAGGGCAACTTAGACGAAGGTTTCGCTTTTGCTGGCAGCAATGCCTTTCGGTCAAAAAAGATAGTTAAGGTAAAAGAGCTCATTGAAGAACTTTTAGAGGGTTTAAAACATACACGCATCAACATTCCGCCAAAAGGCATGATCAGTTCACTATGAAGTGTATTTCCCAAGGATAAAGTATCAGCAGAATAGTTACAGGGTTAAGAACAAAAGAAATAGTTGTTTATTACTAATTAAAATTATACGAAATTAAGCAATTAACTGTAAATTGGGAGATAAGGAGGAGAGAATGGAAATCTGGTGTAGCAATTTGGGTTATCCTCGAATGGGAGCAAAAAGGGAGTTAAAAAAGGCCTTAGAAAGCTACTGGCAGGGAAAGGTCAGCAAAGAAGAATTACTTGATACTGCTTTGACTTTACAAGGACAAAACTGGCAGATACAAAAAGAAGCAGGCATTGATT
>JAGHCL010000219.1 GCA_021160485.1 Candidatus Desulfofervidaceae bacterium | reverse complement strand
TAAGAAACTATGACCCAAATTAAGGGGATTGCGACCTTTGGCCGAGTGACTGAGAAATAGTAAATGGTGGAAGTCTTACATGGGAAAAGATGTAAATGCACTTAAGAAACATTTAATTTTTGAATTGGAAAGAAAAGAAGGATAAAATAGCAAAAGAATTTTGGTGGCGGCGGAGGGACTTGAACCCCCGACGCGGTGGATATGAGCCACCTGCTCTGCCGACTGAGCTACGCCGCCTGCCATGGAATTTTAACAAAGACTTCTGTCTTGTCAATATGTCTTACTATTCTCTCTACTTACAAATTTCAACTCGGCATCATTTACTATTTTAGACCATATTTTTTATTCTCAAACTCATATCTACCGCCTTGACTGAATGAGTTAAGGCACCGCAACTGATAATCTCAGGATTATAAACAGCATAGTCTAAAACATTTTCCGGTGTAATCCTTCCTGAAACCTCAATGATCACCCGTTCTCTTAATCCTTTTTGTTTTAAAACATTTATCGTCTCTTCTACTGCCAGAGGAGAAAAGTTGTCCAGCATGACAATATCCGCACCTAAACTGACAGCCATAATGGCTTCCTGTTGATCCTTAACCTCTACTTCTATTTTCTTACTGAAACTCACTCTTTCCCTAGCCTTTCTTAATGCTGCCTCCAGTCCTCCTGCCAAAGTCAGATGGTTATTTTTAATCAGAACCATGTCTTCCAGGTGAAGGCGATGGGTATCTCCTCCGCCAATAGCGACGGCCTTTTTATCAAAATAAATAAATCCAGGGAGGGTTTTACGAGTGGCAGCTATCTTACTTTTTGACCCAATAGTTCTAATTTTATCTTGAATATTCCGTGTTATGGTAGCAATGGCCGTCATCCGCATTAAAATATTTAAGGCCGTCCTTTCAATCACAAGGATATCCCTTGCCTTACCCTCTAAAAAAAGCACCGCCGTTTTGCAATCTACCTTATCTCCATCTTGAAAAGGAGACGAAGACTTTATCCCCAGTGCATTAGAAAGATAAAAAACTTCTTCTAATCCAGCTAAAATTACCGGGCGGGCCTCTTTAACAACGATTTCTGCCTTTACTTCCACATCAGGGGGAACAACAATATCAGTAGTAATATCTCCCAGTCCCAAATCTAATTCTAAAAGCCGCAATAAATGATTTTGTAAGAGAGGCTTAGGCAGATACATATTTCTCTCTCCTATTTAATAATTAATTTCCTGTATAACATTAAAACCAAAAAGGAAAAAGGACTATTTTCTTAAAAGTAGAAAATTTTGGCATACTTTGCTGGCAGAAAGACTAATTTTGTGTTATTAGAATAAAGCAATTTAAACAGGAGGAAGACATTGCCGATTTTTTGGACAATCATTATTCTGGGTCTGCTGATTTTTGTCCACGAATGGGGCCATTTTTTGATGGCCAGGTGGTGTGGAGTCGGAGTAAGAACCTTTTCTCTGGGATTTGGTCCAAAGTTAGTTGGAAAATGTATAGGAAGAACAGAATATGTAATTTCTGCTGTCCCCCTTGGTGGATATGTAAAACTGGTGGGGGAATCTCCCCAGGAATATATCTCAGAGGAAGAAAGATATATCGCCTTTACCTATCAACCTTTATGGAAGCGCACTTTGATTGTTCTGGCAGGACCTCTTTTTAATGTTTTGTTTGCCTTAGTCGTTTTTATTTCTTTATTCGCCATTTCTGGAAAACCACTGCTTTTGCCCAAAATTGGCAATGTTCAGCCTGAATCACCCGCTGCTATTGCCGGTGTGCAAAAAGGAGACCTCATTCTGGCAATTGATAATAAACCTGTAACCACTTGGGATGAACTGGCAAAGGCGATCAGAAAACATAAAGGCACATTTTTAACTCTGCTTCTTCAGAGAAACAATGAAAAATTGAGGATAACATTAAGGCCTAAAATAGAGAAAATCAAAACCTTACTGGGAGATGAAATAGAGAGGCCAATCATTGGAATTGTGGCCGCTGGTGAAGTAAAAATAGAACATCTCTCCCCGTGGGGTGCGTGCTGGGAGGGCTTAAAACAAACCTGGTTTACAACCAAACTCACCATACTAACTATTAAGAACCTGATTTTAGGTAAATTATCTTTTAAAATGCTGGCTGGACCCATTGGCATTATTCAGCTTACCACCAAACAGGCTCAAGCAGGGCTGGCTGCTCTTTTTTCCTTTGCCGCTTTAATTTCTATTAATTTGGGTATTATTAATCTTCTCCCCATTCCTGTTTTAGACGGTGGACATCTGTTTTTCTATGGCATTGAGGCCATCAGAAGACGTCCATTGAGTGTAAAAACCATGGAAATCACCCAGCGGGTTGGAATAGCTATTTTGGTGCTACTCATGCTTATCGTGATGTATAACGATATTTTAAGAATAGTTAAACAAACTACCTTACCATGAAAATATTAACCATTGATACTTCTACTCATCTAGGCAGTGTGGCTCTAGTTATAGGAAAAGAATTAAAAGCTCAGTTTGATTTAAACTTACCCCTTACCCACAATCAAAGGCTTATAAACAGCCTTAAGGTTCTGTTTGATTTTGCCGGTGTTACTCTAGCTGAAATAGACCTGTTTGCTGTAGTCAAAGGCCCGGGAAGTTTTACAGGCGTTCGCATAGGGGTCGCCACAGCCAAAGGGATGGCGTATGCCCTGCAAAAACCCCTTGTCGGTGTCAATGGTCTGGACGTCATTGCCCATAATTTCCCCCACACCTCTCATCTTATCTGTCCTGTAATTGATGCCCGTAAAGGACAAGTCTTCACGGCCTTCTACCAAGCTAAAAATGGGAAAATAAAGCAGATTTCTAATTATAGTTCCATCTGCCCAGAGGATTTATTGAAAGGACTTAGACGCAAGACCATTTTTGCCGGCACAGGTGTAGATGTGTATAAAGAGATAATCAAACAAAAAATGAAAAACCGCTGTCTCTTTCCCCCACCTCACTTGCACCGCCTTCACCCACAAATTATCGCCACCCTTGCCCTAAAAGAGTTTAAAAAAGGAGGAAAAACTGACCCTACTTCACTCGTACCCTTTTACATCCGACCTTCAGATGCAGAATTAAACCGGAAAAGATAATCAAAAGGAATTTAAGAAGCCCCAAAGAACTAAAACAGAACTTATGTTTCTTCCCACCGTTGAATCAAATATGGTTTGATTTTTTCAAATGCTTCACATTCATATTCTATCAATTCTTCTGCTTCTTGGATGGACATCCTTTCTGTTTTCTTAACAAAAGAGAGGGTTTTTCCAAAATAAAGAGGAACAAGGGATTCTAACATCAATCCCTCTTCTACGCATTTGTTCTTAAATGCCACCGCAAAGTCATATAGGATTTTGATCCATAACTCAGTAGGAAATTCAAAGCGTTCTAATTGTAATGTCTTTATTTCTTTAAGTTTAATCAGATTAGGGCTAAACAATATCTTTTCCCAGATACTAGCGTATTTTTCAAATCCAGCATTAAACTTTTGGTAAAGGCTTTTCTGATCAACTTCTACAGGAGGTGGTAATTCTGTTTCCCCTAGACCAAAACCGAAAATGGCCGTAGGCTTACTCCACTTTACCTTCTTCCAATTTTCTTCAAATCTTTGCATAAGGTTAAAAACAGTTCCTACTACTTGATAAAACATAGAACCAAGTGTTTTAGCAGGGTCTTTAGGCCGGTGAATTTTGGGCCGCCCCATAAAAGATTGACAAATAGGGATCCCCTGGTTAATTGCCAAGGTGCTCATCCATATATCTATTCCAAACCTTTCTACCAGATTATCCCAATATGGACTCTGAGCATAAATCTTTGCTAATTCACCAGAAAAGCTAAAATCTCCACCGATAGGTTGACGAATTCTTCTGCCGTAAAGGGCCCTAGTTAAAGGGTAAACGACATTATTTGTAATAGTACCATCATATTTATGGCGGACATAAAGAGGAGCAACAAAACCAAAGTCTTCAAATAACGGTTCTCCTAGATTGCGAATCCATTTAGGTGTAATGCTTATCAGGTCTGCATCAACAGTCAGAATAGCCTTGGCCTCCATTTCGCAGGCTTTATGAAATAACATCTTTAAAACACTGCCCTTTCCGGAAACATTTAAGGGTGTAGAAAGGTATATCTTAGGAACACCACCAGTGGGCGTATTCAAAAATACTTCCTTAGTGCCATCGGTAGAATTGGCATCACAATTTATAATCACAGATTTATACCCAGAAAAATATTGCTTTAAACCTTCAGCCGCCTGTTTAACCGGAAAGGCGATGGTATCAGCTTCGTTATAAGACGGAATGCCTACAATTATATCTGCTTTTTTCACCTGATCAGGATTAATCTCCACGCCTATTATTTCTGCCATCCATCTCCTCTCTTAAAGGTTTCCTTTATTTACCAGCTTTTTACCATATTAGTCAAGGAATGAAAAAAAATAAATCTCTCCTATCTACAACTACGACCATTTTTTCAAAGTGTCCAAAAAAATTACTACAAAATTGCGGCAATGGCTAATAAGCGTGGGCTGGACTTGGGGTTAAAAGGTGTTTGTATATAATCACCGAACATTTCTTCTATCCAAAGACCTGCTTCCAACAGTTCTGTTTCTAAAGTTTCGGCATCAATAATGGCTAGAGAAAAATTATTGCGGTAAGTGTGCAGAGGAGTAGTTTTACCATATTCATACTGTTTATAAACTTGTTCAATTTTTATTCTATCCTTATTATAGGTCTCCTGGGTTTGTTTAATAACAAGCGTGCCTGTGGTAGTATGGACAAATTTTTTTACATACTTCTTAGTCTTAACCTTTCTCTGAGAAGGAACAAAAAGGTCGATAATAATTTTCCCATTGGGATTTAAAACAGGAATTAGCTGTTTTAGGAAAGACAATCTTTCCTCTGAGGTTGTTAAAAAACCCAAAACATTAAAAGGCATTAAAATAAAGTCAAAATTTCCTTTCAATCCCAAACAGCGCATATCCATACATATAGGATAAAACGGAAATACCTTTTTTTCCTTTGCTACTCTGAGCATAGGGAGAGAAATATCAATACCTATAACCTCGTGGCCATTTTGAGCTAAAGGAACAGCAATTCTACCTGTTCCACAGCCAACTTCTAAAATCCGCCTGGGAGGAAGTGACAAATAATTTAAATAAAAGTAAACATCATCATTAAAGGTAAATTCACTATCATAAAGAGGAGCAATTTCATCATATGGCTGCTGCATTAAGCTGACCCCATAAACTTCTTCGTCAACTAAAAATATTTTATAACATTTAAAATTAAAACCAAATGCCTATTTTGTTGATAAGTTGAAGATAAAAATCTTTTATGGTAATCTCCACTTAAACGATGTTCTTGCTAATGGAAATTGGGAGGAATACTAATTGAAAGCCTGCACGAAGTTCATTGTGCTTGTAGGCGACGGGATGGGAGATTATCCTCTTTCCGAGTTGGGTGGAAAAACACCTCTTGAGGCCGCTTATACGCCTAATATGGACTTTATTGCCTCTCAAGGTATACTGGGATTAGTTAAGACAGTCCCACCCGGAATGCCGCCTGGGAGTGATGTAGCCAATATGAGTTTGATGGGCTTTGATCCAAAAACCTATCATACAGGTAGAGGTCCAATAGAAGCTGCCAGTCTGGGAATAGAAACATCTCTAGAAGATATTATTTTTAGATGTAACTTGGTAACTTTAATAGAAAAAGACAATCATTTTTTCATGGAAGATTATAGCGCTGGACATATTTCTTCAGAAGAAGCTCGGATATTAATAGAAACACTACAGCAAAAACTAGGCTCAAATACGTTTACTTTTTATCCTGGAGTAAGTTATCGCCACATTCTTATCTGGCATAAAGGAAAGGAGGCATTTTCTACCATACCTCCCCATGACGTTACAGGGAAAGACATGACTGCATATATCTCTACCTTACCTTCAGAGATAAAACTGCTTATGCAGCAGGCCAGAGAAATTCTCGTTACGCATCCTATTAATCAAGCACGCATAAATAAAGGACAAAAGCCGGCCAATAGTATATGGCCCTGGGGACAAGGGAAAAAGCCCAAAATACCCAGCTTTAAAGAAAAATTTGGTTTGAAAGGCGCTGTTATTTCGGCGGTAGATTTAATTAAAGGCATTGGTATCCTGGCTGGTTTAAAGGTGATTAATGTGCCAGGTGCTACTGGCTATCTGGACACCAATTATCAGGGCAAAGCTCAATATGCTCTTAAAGCACTGCAAGAGTTAGATTTCGTCTATGTGCATGTAGAGGCCCCGGATGAAGCGGGTCATGAAGGAAATTTAACAGCTAAAATCAAGGCGATCGAAGCCTTTGATGCTCAGGTAGTGGGTCCAGTATTGGCAGCAGCCAGGGAAACAGATATAAAAGTAATGGTAACCATGGATCACTATACGCCCATTTCTGTCAGAACCCATGTGGCTGAGCCTGTGCCTTTTGCTATTTTGGGCCGTAATTTACAACCCCAGTCTGAAAAAAGACATTTTTGTGAACAAACAGCCCAGCAAAACGGCATCTTGGTTGAACC
>JAGHCL010000116.1 GCA_021160485.1 Candidatus Desulfofervidaceae bacterium | reverse complement strand
AGACAACTGCCCTACCCTATTTTCATAGAAAATGATGCCAATCTAATTGCCCTAGGTGAAGCCTGGCAGGGAACAGGGCAAGGGGAAAATAATTTTTTTCTTCTTACCCTTGGAACAGGTGTAGGTGGAGGTATTATTGCCCAGGGCCATCTGTGGACGGGAGAAACCAGTGGGGCTGAAATAGGCCACATTAAGATTGACCCTCATGGCGAGAGGTGCCTATGTGGCCGTAGGGGGTGTCTAGAAACATATGCTTCGGCTACTTGGCTTATAAGACGCGCCTATAAACATCTAGAGGCGGGGATGCCTTCAGTTTTGGCAAAGCACAAACAAATTACAGCCAAAGACATCTTTACGGCTGCCCAAAGAGGTGATATTTTAGCACGGCATTTATTTAGGCTAGCTGGCTGGGCTTTGGGTATAGGTATAGCTAATTTATGTAATGTTTTGGGGTTTACCACCGTGATTATTGGTGGTGGAGTAAGTAATGCCTGGGATGCCTTTATTGGTCCTTTAAAATACACTTTAACCCAGGAATTGCTGGCTGTAGATTATAACGAAGTAAAGATATTAAAGGCAGCTTTGGGAGACATGGCTGGTATCTACGGGGCTTGTTATTTAGTGAAACAACGAGTGGGAGGTTATAGATATTAAGAAAATTCGCAATTTTTGCATCATTGCTCACGTTGACCACGGTAAGTCCACCTTGGCAGACCGCATCCTAGAACATACCGGGGCTGTGCCTCCAAATAAAATGCGGGATCAATTTTTGGACAGAATGGACTTAGAAAGAGAACGGGGTATCACCATCAAGGCCCAGACTGTGCGTCTTAAATATAAAGCTGATGATGGAAAAACTTATGTTTTAAATTTAATAGATACTCCTGGGCACGTGGATTTTTCTTATGAGGTTTCCCGAAGTCTGGCTGCTTGTGAAGGGGCATTGCTTTTAGTGGATGCCGCTCAAGGGGTAGAGGCCCAAACAGTGGCCAATGTGTATCTGGCAATAGAAGAAGGGCTAGAAATTATCCCAGTAATTAACAAAATTGACTTACCCAGTGCTAATCCAGAAAGGGTAAAGAAAGAAATTGCAGAAATTTTGGGATTGGATACTTCTGAAGCTATTTTGACCAGCGCAAAGCAAGGTGTGGGGGTGAAAGAAGTGCTGGAAGCAATAGTAAAACGTATCCCCCCTCCACCAGGAGATATTCAAGCCCCACTCCAGGCCCTTATCTTTGACTCCTGGTTTGATCCATTTCAGGGAGTAGTAGCCCTAGTGCGTGTCGTTAATGGTTCTCTAAAATTAGGCCAGAAAATTAAATTGATGTCTTCAGGCAAGATTTATGAGGTTTCAGAAATAGGAGTCTTTACACCCTGGCAAACTCCGGTAAAAAGTCTGGGACCAGGAGAAGTAGGCTACATCAAGGCTGGGATTAAAACTCTCCAGGACGCAAAGATAGGCGACACTATTACAGAAGAAACCAGAATGGCAACTGCTCCTTTAGCTGGGTTCAAGGTAGTTCGTCCTGTGGTCTATGCCGGATTTTATCCCAGCGATCCTGGAGAATATGAAGAGCTAAAAGAAGCTTTAATCAAATTGAATTTAAATGACTCTGCTTTTGTTTTTGAACCAGAAACATCCGTTGCCTTGGGTTTTGGCTTTCGGTGCGGTTTTCTGGGTATGCTCCACATGGAAATTGTACAAGAGAGACTGGAAAGGGAGTTCGGTCTTTCGGTGGTGGCCACAGCCCCTTCGGTTATATATAAAGTAGAACTTACTGACGGTACAACCATAGAAATTGACAACCCGGCCAAATTGCCACCTGTGGTTAAGATAAACCGCATTCTTGAACCAGTCATTAGGGCAGAAATCCACGTTTCTCCTGAATTTTTAGGCAATGTGATAAAACTTTGTGAAGAGAGACGTGGCAAACAAAAAGAGCTCCGTTTTGTCACGGAGAAACATGTCATTCTTACCTACGAATTGCCTTTTAGCGATGTAATTACAGATTTTTATGATATGTTGAAGTCCGTCAGTCGGGGTTATGCTTCATTTGATTATGAAATTGTTGGCTATCAAGCATCACCCCTGGTAAAATTAGATGTGTTAATCAATGGCCAACCTGTAGATGCCCTTTCCCTTATTGTGCATAAAGACCAAGCTTATTATAAAGGACGCTGGTTGGTATCACGTCTTAAGGAAGTAATACCTAGGCAAGTATTTGAAGTAGTTATTCAAGCCGCCATTGGAGGAAGGGTAATTGCTCGGGAACGAATTGCTCCTTTAAGAAAAGATGTGACTGCCAAATGCTATGGAGGAGATATTACTCGAAAAAGGAAGTTGCTTGAGAAACAAAAAGAAGGCAAAAAACGATTAAAACAGTTGGGCAAGGTCAGTATTCCCCAGGAGGCATTTTTAGCGGTATTTTCTAGAGACAAATAAAGGAGGAAACATTGGAGAACGAGATTGCGCGCAAAAAGAGCCAACTTCAGGAGTGGGCAGAGTCTATTGTTATTGCTATCTTTCTGGCATTGGTTATCAGATCCTTTGTTATTCAGGCCTTTAAAATTCCCTCTGGCTCTATGATTCCCTCTTTACTTATCGGAGACCATTTATTGGTATCCAAATTTATTTATGGCATTAAAATACCTGTTATTAACAAGACAGTCGTCAAATTCAAAGACCCTAAGAGGGGAGATGTCATCGTTTTTATCTGTCCGGTAGATCGAGGGAAGGATTTTATTAAACGGGTTATTGGCTTGCCTGGAGATAAAATAGAAATTATAAATAAAAAGGTTTATATTAACGGCAAACCATATCCCGATCCCCATGCCCACCATAGTGACCCTCGCATTTATCCGCGTGAAATTTCTCCCCGGGATAACTTTGGCCCGGTGGTTGTTCCGCCTAACAAATATTTTGTGATGGGCGATAACCGTGACTCAAGTTATGACAGTCGTTTCTGGGGATTTGTGGATAGAGAGGACATCTTAGGCAAGGCTTTAATTATTTACTGGTCATGGGAGAAGCCTTTTTATCACATCAGGTGGTCGCGTATTGGCAAAATTATTCACTAGCTGAGCTTTGACGCAAGAAGACTGCCTCAACCCTTTTAAGAGTTAGACCAGATTTTTTAGCGGGTTAATCTCAATTTTAATTTCCACCTATAATTATAGGTCTAAAAAGAAGAAAAAACAATAAAGGGTAAATCCCAAAATCCGCGACCTCTTTTTGGAAAAGGATATTTGAGATGAAAAAAATTAAGAAAGAACAACAGAATTATCCCCTCTCCCTCTTAAGGGATTATATGCCAGGGCCTCGCTTATACGGTCAAGGGTCTTCACTCGCTGCGCTCGTTCTGACCTGCCCTTTGGGCAGGCGGCGCCCTTCGGGCTTGCCCTTGACCGCACTCGGCCCTGGCAAAAAAGAAAGCTGAAAGGAGGAAGGGGAAAAGAAATTTTTGTTTTTCCTTCTGGCCTCAAAAAGAAAATAGCGCCGAAGCGAGCGAGGTCAAGGCTGGCTGATAAGCCACCCGCAGGGCTTGGCCTTGACCGCATGAGCGAGCGGAGGCGCTACAATTATAATTGGGCCTTGAAGAAAAGGGCCTCTACAAATTTATTACTTAAGGCATTTTTATGGGCGCACAGATTTTGGGAAAACAGTTTGCTTTATT
>JAGHCL010000068.1 GCA_021160485.1 Candidatus Desulfofervidaceae bacterium | reverse complement strand
GTGGATGTCCAGAGGGAAGCAAGTGGTAGTGTGAAGGCCGTACGGAAAGTAACCGAGTTAAAAAAACCTTGTGATGTCATTGCAGTAGCCGATTATTCTATTATCCCTAAAATGATGTTTCCCCAATACGCAGACTATGTAAAACTATTTGCCCGTAATGAAATCGTGCTTTGTTATACAGACAAGTCAAGATACGCAAAAGAAATAACTTCCCAAAACTGGTATCACATTCTAAGTAAACCGCAGGTGAAGTGGGCGTTTTCTAATCCCAATGATGATCCTTGTGGTTATCGCACGTTGATTAGCACTGCTCTGGCCTCGTTTTTTTATCAAAAACCTGATCTTTTCTCTGTCCTCCTCCAGCCATACACAAACCTGGACTGGCAGAAGACAGGTAATAACCTGCTTATTAATGTTCCTGCTAATCTTACCACGAAAGGACATAAAGTATTTATCCGGCCAAAGTCCGTGGAACTCCTTGCTCTGTTAGAAAGCGGCGCGATTGATTATGCCTTTGAATACAAAAGTGTGGCCCTTCAACACCACCTTCATTATCTCAGTTTACCTCCTGAAATAAATCTGGGAAAGTTAAAATATCAAACGTTTTACAGCCAAGTTCAAATAAAATTAGGCAATGGTAAGATAATCCAGGGAAAGCCTATTGTATATGGCATCGCTACTTTAAAAACAGCCCCTCATCCTAAAGAAGCAAGACTATGGGAAGAGTTTGTTACCGGGCAAGAAGGAGCTAGGGTGTTAAAAGCACACTTTCAGACCCCTATTTTCCCAGCACAGTTGCTAAGGGATAAACAATGATATAACTTGAAGAAACAAATTAACGGAACAAACTACCATTAACAATCTTCCAGAAAGTGCCTGATGGCTCTGAGGTATTTTTCAAAATCGGTGATGGGTAAAAAGTCAAAATCCAAAGACTAACAGTTAATTTCAATGCGGCAGACGATCAAAAAACTATTTTTCTCTCTTTTGGTTTTTATAAGTATTGGTTTTATTTTGGCTCCCATCTTAAATATTTTCTTCACCCTTACCGTCAAAGAATTAATAAAAACCATTCATGACCAGGAAGTCTGGCACGCCATTTTTACCTCTTTTCTAGGTGCAAGTTTGGCTACAATGCTTGGCTGTGTCCTTGGTGTGCCCCTGGCTTATATCCTCAGTCATTATGAATTTAAAGGGAAACACATCCTTGAAGCCATTACCAATTTGCCTGTAGTTATCCCTCATGTTGCTGTAGGCATTGCTTTGCTTTCTTTTTTTAACGAAAGGACGTTTCTGGGTAAATTTTTTGCTTATTTCCACATTACCTTTGTAGATACCATTTACGGCATCGTCATTGCCATGGCCTTTGTGAGTATTTCTTTTGTGGTTAGTTCAGCTTTAATCGGTTTTAAAGGCATAGATAAACATCTAGAAATGGTCTCTCGCAGTCTGGGAGCATCGGCTTTTTATACATTTTGGCATATTACCTTTCCCTTGGCTCTACCTGCTATCTTCAGAGGAGCCATCCTTGCCTTCGCCAGAGGACTAAGTGAAGTAGGAGCATTACTTATTCTGGCCTACTATCCCAAAACCGCCCCCATTATTATGTATGAACGGTTTACAGAATATGGTTTAAATGCGGCCAAGCCGATTGCTGCCCTGGTTATCTTTTTTTCGCTATTAATATTTTTTATTCTTTTGTATTTTTCCAAATATCATGCTAAGCGCTAGTCTCTTTAAGAAATATCCTGCATTTGACTTGGATGTGTCTTTTGAAATCCCCAAGCAGAGCTATAATGTCATTTTGGGGCCTAGTGGGGCTGGAAAAAGTTTGACTTTGAAACTCATTGCTGGGTTTGAAAAGGCAGATAGGGCCTCTATAATCCTTGAAAACAGAGAAATTTCCTCTTTACCTCCGGAAAAACGCCATGTAGTTTATCTCCCTCAAAATTTGGGTATATTTCCTCATCTTACTGTCTATGAAAATATCATCTATTCCTTTAAAGCCCGTTATGTGTCTATAGATGAAGCTTATGTCAGAGTAATTATAGAAGAACTCGGCCTCACTCCTCTTGTAAGCCGCTTTCCTTCCCATTTAAGTGGAGGGGAGCTACAAAGGGTGGCTCTGGCCAGGGCTTTGGCCGCTAAACCTAAGCTACTTCTGTTGGATGAACCCCTTTCATCTTTAGATTTTCACTTAAAAATGTATCTTGTTAACTTCTTAACCAAATTAAAACAGACATTTCACCTCACCGTCGTTCATGTTAGTCATGACCCCATAGAAGCTATCAAACTGGCAGAAAATCTTTTCATCTTGGAAAAAGGTAAAATTAAGTTCCAGGGAAATTTGGAAGACTTCTTCAAAGATCCACCGTCAGGATTTGGAAAAGATGTTATGAAAAGGTTGAGAAGTATAAAGGCTGTTTTGGATAGAAATGTGTGGTAAAAAAGCCGGAGGGGTACCCCCCGGCTTTCTGGTTAGATATCAAAGTATAAAGAGAATTCCCATGGATGCGGACGGAGTTTAACGGCGTTTACTTCGTTCTCCATTTTCCACTCAATCCATTTTTCAATTACGTCTTCAGTAAAGACGCCACCTTTCAGAAGAAACTCATTGTCTGCCTCCAGGGCCTTCAGGGCTTCTTCCAGAGAACCCGGAGTAGAAGGAACACCGGCTAATTCTTCTGGGCTTAAGGAGTAAATATCTTTATCAAGGGGTTCACCTGGATCAATCTTGTTTTCAATTCCATCCAGACCGGCCATTAGCATGGCGGCAAAGGCCATATAGCCATTGCAAGTTGGGTCAGGAAATCTAACTTCAATCCGTTTTGCCTTAGGAGAAGGAGAATACATCGGGATCCTGACTGCCGCACTCCTGTTACGGCTGCTATAAGCCAGATTGACAGGTGCTTCAAATCCAGGTACCAGACGCTTATAGGAATTAGTAGTTGGATTAGTAAAAGCACAAAGGGCGGGAGCGTGTTTTAAAATACCGCCAATGTAATAAATGGCAATTTCGCTTAATCCACCATATCTATCTCCGGCAAATAAGGGTTTGCCATCTTTCCATAAGCTCTGATGGGTATGCATACCTGAACCGTTGTCATTAAAGACAGGTTTGGGCATAAAGGTTACAGTAAAACCGTTTTCAATAGCTATGTTTTTAATGACATATTTGTATTTCATCAAATTATCGCCCATCTTCAACAGGGGAGCAAAACGCATGCCAATTTCAGCCTGACCAGCAGTAGCTACTTCGTGGTGTTGGCACTCAACTTCAATGCCAAGCTCTTCTAACTTCAACACCATTAACGTCCGTAAATTCTGGAAGAAGTCTGTGGGAGGAACAGGAAAATAGCCTTCTTTATATCTAGGTTTGTAACCCAAATTGGGATTTTCTTCCCGACCAGAATTCCAGCGTCCCTCAATAGAATCAATGAAATAGTAACCACAATGTTCGTTCTGGTCAAAACGAATGTCGTCAAAGATAAAGAACTCTGCTTCAGGTCCAAAATAGGCAGTGTCGGCAATACCAGTGGATTTTAAATAGGCCTCTGCCTTCTGAGCAATATATCTAGGATCACGGGTATAAGGCTCTTTGGTAATTGGATCCACTACATTGCAGATAAAACTAATTGTAGGTTCCTCACAGAACGGATCAATAAAAGCTGTGTCTGGGTCAGGCACTACCAGCATATCACTGGCATTAATTGCCTGCCATCCGCGGATACTTGAACCATCAAATCCAAAACCCTCTTCAAAACAGCTTTCATCAAGGCAGCGAATTGGGACCGAAAAATGCTGCCATGTCCCTAAAAAATCACAAAACTTTAAATCTACCATCTTTACTTCATGCTTCTCTGCAAACTCTAGTGCTTCTTTAGCTGTCATGTTTTTCCTCCTGCTATGAATTATGTTATTTTTATACTTACTATTAATAGTAAAATGGGGGCAAGGCAGGAGAGCGCCATTTCTTTTGGGCCATAGAGCCCTTTAAGGAGTCTGTTCCCTGCCTCCCTAACCCATGATAGGTTGGTTGGGCTTTTTTAAGCCCTCGTCATCATGGAGGATTGGACGGGAGGCACACCTGCTGCCTTTAACCCCCAAAACCACTTATCTCTCCTCAAAAATTTATTTTCGATGACCTTAAAATTCTTACCTCTATCAAAGGCATTGGAAAAACCACAGCTATTCAGTTTCTGGCCGAAATAGGCAATATCAAATACTTTGGAAGTTATAAAAAACTTATCTGGCTTATGGCACATAAAGGAATTAGATTTAACTCTGTTTTTAAAGAGTATTTTAAAAGACGCCTTTCCCAGGGTCTGCCCTTTAAAAAGGCCATCTTTGCTGTAGTTCATAAACTTGTTAGGGTTATTTATGCCTTGCTTACTAAAAGGGTGCTTTTTAACCC
>JAGHCL010000128.1 GCA_021160485.1 Candidatus Desulfofervidaceae bacterium | reverse complement strand
ACGGAGCAGCTTTGACAGCAAGCGAAGCGGCGTGCTAAACTAGGGAACAGGTTGGGTAAAGATAATATGCATCTGAGTTTTTCAACAAGCTGAATATAGGCCAAACGTCTTTAACGGCTTTTTGCAGGGGTCTCTAACTACTTTGTTTATTCTCAAATTGAAAGCACAAGACCATTTATTCTTTCTCACAAATTTTGGGTGAATTTTTGTCACCTTATAATTGACCAACTGTCACTTAAAAAGTGACAGTTTTGTTTTTAGGTCCTGTGAATTTTAAGCATTATTCTATCTTTACAGTTTGGTCTACTATTTGAATACAAATAAAACAAAAGGCGAAAAAGGAGGAAAAAATGCAACAAGTTTCTAAATACTGGGAGCAAGCCGCCAGCCAGTTACACTGGTTTAAACCATGGTCAGAGGTGCTGGATGTTTCTTCTGCACCTTTATATCAGTGGTTTAAAGGAGGAAAAACTAACATTACCTATAATGCTCTGGACAGACATGCCAGTTCTCATCGGAGGAATAAGGTAGCCTTAATCTGGGAAAGCGAAGACGGGATAAGAAAAAGGTTTACCTATTTTGACCTCTGGCGGGAGGTCATGTGCTTTGCCAATGTTTTAAAGTGTTTAGATGTCAAAAGAGGGGACAGGGTTACTCTTTATATGCCTAATATTCCAGAAGCCATTATTGCCCTGCTGGGTGTTGCCCGCATTGGTGCCATTCATGTGCCTGTTGACGTAAGGTATGGGCCGTTTGTCCTACGTAAGATTCTTCAGGAAACAGGCAGTAAAGTATTGATTACTGCTGATGGTTATTATCGTAAAGGGCAACCTGTTTTTCTTAAGCCTAATGTTGATGCCGCCATAAGTGCTTCACCATACGTTGAATCTGTTGTCTCAGTTAAACGGCTTGGGAAGGAAACTGAAGTAAGGGAAAATTTTTACTGGTATCATGAACTGATGGCTGGACAGAAACCAGAAGCTCCTCCGGTAGAACTGGAGGCAAATGAACCATTAGGTATCCTCTATACCCCTAACCATGAAGGGAAAATGGTAGGTATGGTTTATTCTCATGGTGGCTATATGGTTGGGCTTTATAAAAGTATGGAAGAAAGCTTTATTCTCCGAGAGACGGATGTCATCTGGTGGGCAAGTGAGCTCGGTGGCATTATTGGTCAAAGCTATATGATTTATGGACCATTACTTAAAGGTTCTTCTACAGTCCTCTACGAGGGTCATCTTCTTTATCCCAATTCTGAAAGGATATGGGCAACCATCAATAAGTATGGAGTTAGCGTTTTTGGCACTTATCCTTCCCGGTTAAGGGCTCTTATGCCCTTTGGAGAAAAACCAATCAAGCTGTGGGATATAAGCACATTAAGGTGTATAGGGGTAAGTGGAGAAACTTTAGATGAAGCCTTAACCAACTGGCTTTATGAAAATGTCATTCCAGAAGGAAGAGTGAAGAATTTATGGATAACGGCTGAAACAGGAGTGTTTGGAATGATTTCCCAGGAGAAAAAGGTTGACACTCCTCGTTTTCAAAAAATTTTTCCGGTGTTTAACCCGGAAGTGGTTAGTAATGATGGAAAGATTTTAAAGACTACTCAACAAGGCATCTTGAGTTTTAAACAACCGTTACCTAGTATGTTTACAAATATCTGGCAAAAAGAGGCTTTATATTTACAATATTGGACATTAGATAACATCTTTTTAACCAAGGACTTTGGAGAAAGGGACGAAGATGGTTTTATCAAGTTATCGGGCCACAGAAGCACAAGGGTAATCAATATCGGGGGGTTAATTATTCCAGCCGAATTGGTTGAACTAGCCATGGAAAGGCACAGTGCCGTGGTGGCCGTTAAGGCTAGAGCAGTACCGGATAGCACTAAAGGACAGGTAGTAGAACTTGAAATAAGCTTAAAAAGGGGTGTTGAAAAAAGCCATGATTTACGGAGTGAATTGTTAAGCTATGCCAGATCAGAACTCGGTCCAGCCGTGATTATCAGACAGATTATTTTTATTTGACACTCTCATATTTTTGATATCTCTTCGGAGGTTCTGATTCTAAAGGAAGGATCAGATGATTAAATTGCGTTTACCCCAGAGGTCTGTCTGGCTGATTGTGGGTATCCTTATTTTTAGCTCCGCAGTAGTATTTTTAGGCCTGCGGGGAAAAAGAATATGGGAAGATATTGCCACCTCTCAATTTAATCAGCAACAACTGGCCATTGCCCGCAGCATTGCTAGAGGACTGCAGAACTACTTTGCCTTTTTAAAAAAGCATCTAGCAATCGTAAGTCAGTTTAAACAAAATAGTCTTTCTCAAAGTCCTATCTCGGCTCAGCCAGAAATCCAGGGTTTGCCGGTAATAAAAATCACCATTATCAATCCTGCTGGTCAAAAGACGGTGATTACTTCTAAGGAGGTATATACAGAGCCCCATCTTACTAAACGAGACCTTATCTATCTCTCCCTCATCAATAAAAGACAAAAGAATTATATCAGTGATACTTATCTTTTAAGCCCTAACACAAACCCACGAATTTGGGTGGCGGATATCGTGTATGCATATGCCCAAACTGCCTTTGTATGGACGATTGATGTGCTGAAGATTTGTGAGAAGGCAACGGCTGATATTCGCTCAGGAGAGACAGGTTATGCCTGGATTATCAATAAAAAGGGCCATTTTCTAGCACATTATGAGAAAAGCTTCATTGGTGAGAATGCCTTTGTTGCCCGCGCTCAGAGAAATCCGGCCATTTCATTCAGTCGGATCAATCTTTTACAAAAACAATATCTTTTAACCGGTAAAGAAGGAATGAGCTGGTATGTCTCTGGCTGGCATCGTCAAAGAGTCGGGCTAATCAAAAAACTAATTGCTTATACGCCAATTTATTATGCAGGTTCAGAGGACAAGGGCAAATTCTGGGCAGTGGCAGTGGTAGCCCCTATAGATGAAGTTAAGAACATTGTTCATCAGGCTGTGTTCTACCAATGGGGACTTACCTTCACGGCGTTATTAATCATCCTGGGGACAGGAGGCTACATTTTTTACCAAAAACACAATTATGCCCGAGAGCTGGAAGAGGAAATCACTCGTAAGACTGAAGAACTGGAACAAACCCATCAAGAACTCATTCGTTCAGAACGTCTGGCCGCTATGGGCACAGCCGTAGCCCATGTGGCGCATGAAATCAAAAATCCCCTTATCGTCATTGGCGGTTTTGCCAACCAGCTTTTACGCTCTTTTGAAAAAGATGAAAAAGTGAAAAAGAAACTGGGCATCATTGTTAAGGAAGCTAGTCGTTTAGAAGGCTTTTTAAAAGATATTGGCCATTTTGCCAAGGACATCACGCCCCAAAAGGAAACCGTTGACCTCAACCAGTTAATAGAAGAAATTATTGTGTTTGTTGAACCAGAGTTGGTAAATAGAAAAATCAGTTTAAAAACATACTTAACCCCTCTGTCTCCCTTTATTCATGCAGACCCTGTTCAGATAAAGCAGGTATTGCTTAATCTGATTAAAAATGCTGTGGAGGCCATGCCCGAAGGGGGTCAGCTTACCATCAGAACTTACAAAAACAATGAGGGTATTATTGAAATCAGTGATACGGGTAAAGGTATTCCAAAAGAGATTTTAGATAAGATATTTAATCCCTTCTTTACCACCAAAAAAGATGGCACCGGCCTTGGTCTTTCTATCTGCCACAAGATTGTTACCGCCCACCGGGGGAAAATTCAGGTAGAAAGCGAAGTAGACAGGGGCACAACTGTGACTATCATTTTGCCATTGACAGTAAATAAAGAGAATTAGTCATGATCAAAACTGAATTTGTCGTTTTAGAAAATAATAGAAGTTGGATAGAATCTTCCCCGAACCTGGTTCAAATATTGCACTTACTTACTTACTTACTTACTTACTTACTTACTTACTTACTTACTTACTT
>JAGHCL010000072.1 GCA_021160485.1 Candidatus Desulfofervidaceae bacterium | reverse complement strand
GGTGAAAGGTATTTTTTAAAGATCGCTTTATTATAGCCCACTTGATTATAGCCCACTTGCGGGGTTTCTTGTAGGCCAATCGCGGATTTTGGGAAATTAAAAAAGCTTGACTTTTTCGTGAAAACTAATAAAAAGGTAAAGTGAGTTTAAACAAGGAGAGGGGCATGGCTGGTTGTGACATTGAGTGCTTAATCAAAGATTTACCTGTTTTTCCTGATGTAGTCATGGAGGTGCTACGACTGATAGATAACCCCAAATCAACCAATTATATTATTGCTGCTGCTATCAAGAAAGACCAAAATCTGGCAGCTAAGGTCTTAAAAATTGCCAACTCCCCATTTTACGGTTTTCCTCATCGGATAAATACCTTATCTCACGCTGTCCTTATTTTAGGCACTAATCTTATAAAAGGAATAATTCTTTCTACCACCCTTTTTGAACATATTCCTTCGTCGGCTAAAGCTCTTAGGCAACATGGGCAGAATGTGGCTACAACAACTTATAATCTGATAAATTTTACTCAAGGGAAACAAAGCCACCGTGAACTGGAAAATATCTTTGAAGATTCGGAAGAACTCAGACGTATCTTTTTAAATCCTATAGAACCAAAAGAAATTCCTATTATCACTACAGCCGCACTTCTTCACGATATCGGCAAAACCCTTATAGCCATCCGACTCCCAGATAAATTCGATGAAATCCAATCTATTCAAAAAGAGAACAAAATATCTTCTATTTCAGCAGAAAGAAAAATTTTGGGATTTGATCATATAGATGTCAATCGGAAGATATGTGAAATCTGGAATTTTCCTGAAGATCTCCAGATTCCTCTTACTTATCATCATTTAACTCTAGAAGAAATGATAAAAGAAATAAAAGATGAAACTTATCTTCAATATGCTGCCTTAGTTCATGTAGCGGATAAAATAGTAAATAGGGAATATTAAAACTGGACTACAAATATTTGTGGTTAGTCACTAGCTCTTTATCTTATACCTATTTTAAAACCCTGAAATTGTTTGATAAAGTCCTCTAAATCTTCTTTAGTATAAGTGTTTGTTACCGTATACCTAGGAGTTTCCCCGGCAATTTGAAGATAGAATGAGTATTCTGGTCCAACCAAATGAATAATCTTTTCTATATCTGCCAAACTAAGCAGGGCACTGTGCACGGTAGTGCGAAATTCACAAGGCAAACCCGATGCTTTTATCAAACAAAAAGTATCTTTTATAACATCTACAGGAAAATCTACTTGAACAATCTCCTTATATTTCTCCCAAGGCGCTTTAATGTCCATGGCAATATAGTCTATTAATCCTTTCTCTATGAGCAATCTTAGCATTAAAGGAGCTGAACCGTTAGTATCTAATTTTACCATAAATCCCATTTCTTTTAAAAGTCGGCAAAAGTCAGGTAAGTTTTTTTGAAGTGTGGGTTCACCACCAGTAATAACAATTCCATCAATGAGACGTCTTCTTGTTTGGAGAAAGACAGAAATCTCCTCTTGTGCAAATGGCCTTTCTTTGCACTCTACCAATTGCATATTGTGGCAATAAAGGCAGCGGAAATTACATCCCTGTGTATAAACCACCGCTGCCAGATAACCAGGAAAATCTATTGTGGAAAGAGGAGTAACCCCACCAATATTCATCACGGCCTTACAGTGTTTGAATAAGAAACACTGGGAGTTTTATTTATCACTCCATGAGTGAAAATACTGCCTATATTAAAATAAAGCCGATGCTTATATTCTTCCTGTTTACCCTTATTCCAGTTTCCGACTGGCCGATAATAACCAACTACACGAGAGTAAACTTCACATTCTTCTCCACATTTAGGACACTGAAAATGCTCACCAGAAAGATAGCCATGTTGTGGGCAGACGCTAAAAGTAGGTGTAATAGAAAGATAGGGAATACGATACCGAGAAAGGATACGTTTAACCAACAACTTGCAGGTATCTGCATCAGGAAGTGCTTCTCCTAAAAAGAGATGAAATACAGTTCCACCTGTATATTTAGCCTGAAGTCCTTCCTGCAGTTCCAAGGCAAGAATAGGATCTTCGGTAAAATCTACTGGCAATTGCGTAGAATTAGTGTAATAAGGAGCTTCGTTTGTGCCAGCGGTAATAATATCAGGAAACTCTGCTTTATCAATCTTAGCCAGACGGTAACTTGCGCCTTCCGCAGGAGTGGCTTCTAAGTTATAAAGATTACCTGTTTCTTCCTGAAATGCAATAATCCTCTCCCGCATAAAATCAAGCACGGCTAGGGCAAGTTTTCGGCCTTTTTCTGAGGCAATATTTTCTCCAAGTAGATTAAGGCAAGCCTCATTCATACCTACCAAACCAATCGTAGAAAAGTGATTTCTAAAAGAAGGTAAATAACGTGCGGTATAAGGATACAATCCCTTTTTAAGATTATTCTCCAGCATCTTACGTTTGATTTCAAGGGAATTTTTGGCTAAAATCATATATCGTTCAATAAGCTCAAAAAACTTTTCGTGATCTCCTTTACTCAAGTAGGCCAAACGGGGCATATTCAAAGTGACCACCCCAATAGAACCAGTTGCGTCTCCTGAACCGAATAACCCTCCTGTTTTATACTTAAGCTCTTTCAAATTCATGGAGAGACGGCAACACATTGATCTGACATCCTCTGGATTCAAATCAGAATTGATAAAATTTTGAAAATAGGGAGTTCCATATTTAGCCGTCATCTTAAAAAGAAGTTCCGTATTTTCAGCATCCCAGTTGAAATCTTTGGTGATGTTGTAGGTGGGAATCGGAAAGGAAAAGATCCGTCCCTGATAGTCACCTTCTAGCATCACTTCAATAAACGCCTTATTTATCATATCCACTTCTTTTTGATAATCGGCATAGGTTTTATCTAAAAGTTTCCCTCCCCAGGCCACTGCCTCCTTTTTCATATGCTCGGGAATGGTAAAATCAAGGGTGATATTGGTGAAAGGACTCTGTCCTCCCCATCTGGAGGTGGTATTTACAGAAAAGATGAATTGTTGAATGGCCTGTTTTACTTCCTTATAAGAAAGTTTGTCCTTCCTTACATAAGGGGCAAGTAGAGTATCAAAATTATTAAAGGCCATCGCCCCTGCCCATTCATTTTGCAGTGTGCCCAGGAAGTTGACCATCTGGCCAAGGGCAGTATCAAAGTGTTTAGCTGGTCCCGCAGCCACTTTATTTTTGGGGCCATTAAATCCTTCTAGGAGTAGCTGTTTTAAAGACCAACCCGCACAGTAACCACACGTGCCCATACCTAAATCATGAAGGTGAAAGAAACCATGCACATGGGCTTCTTTAATTTCCGAAGTATAGATGTTATTTAAAACATAATTAGCAATGACCGCACTAGCTGTGTGAAGCATAAGTCCTGAGTGTGAATAATCAATATTTGCGTTTTCTTTGATGCGCCAATCAACTTGATTAACATATTCGGTAATGGTCTTCTCAATATTTAAAAGTAAGGCCTTGGCATTTCTTACTTGTGTCCGCTTGTCCCGATATAGTATGTAAGCTTTTGCCGTCCGAGCGTGACCATTTTCAATCAGCACCTTTTCTACCACATCCTGCACTTCTTCCACAGTTGGTTTTAAATTCCCAGTTTTTACCAGCAAATCATATACTTGAATGGCTAAGCGCCAGGCTGTTACCTGGTCACTCCCACCCACAGCTTGGGCTGCTTTAAAAATAGCTTGTTGAATCCGATTAACATCAAAAGACACTTCCCGCCCATCTCTTTTAATGATGGTTTTTATTTCGCCTTTCATCCATTCACCCCTTTATATTGTAGTTTACGAGTTACAGTATACTATATATTGGTATTAAATGTCAAGCAATTAGGATTGCATACTCCGTAATTGTAAATTTCACTCTAAAATGCCTTTAATTATAACGCAGAAACTGCTTTTGATTTCTCGGCATTTACATTTTAT
>JAGHCL010000070.1 GCA_021160485.1 Candidatus Desulfofervidaceae bacterium | reverse complement strand
TTGGATCCTTTGGCAAAAAGATAAAATTACTCTTCTTGTCTATTTTGCCATTGCCCTTGCCCCTTTTTCAGTTACTACTCTTGTTTACATTACGGGTGGAGCAAACAGCTTTTTCTCTATTTTATATATCTTCGTCATTATTGCTGCGGCCTTTTTCTTCCGTAAACGTGGGGCCTTTATCATGGCAGCAATAAGTTGTGTTCTCTATGGTGGTCTTATGGACTTAGAATACTTTGATATTATTCCTTCTCTAGGAGAAAAACCGGGTGAAGATATACTTCTTACTCTTTTAGTAAACTTCGGAGCTTTTTTTGCTATTGCTTTTTTAAGCAGCCTTTTGCTGGGAAAATTGGAAAAATCACAAAAAAAACTTAAATTTTTAGAAACCTTACATAAAAGTGTTCTGGAAAGCATCCAAACTGGGGTTGTGACGGTGGATAAAAAAAATCGGATTTTATACATGAATCCAGCCGCTGAATTTATCAGTGGCCATAGCAGTAAGTCTTTACGGGGACAACCAATTAACAAATTATTCCCTCATTTAAACTCCATCTCTCCGCAGCGAACTGAATTTTCGTTTGTCAGACCAGATGGAAAGGTGGTTTATTTAGGGTTAAGCCTCTCTTCTCTTGTTAATGAAGATGGGCACTATGTTGGAAAGGTCTTTGTCTTTCAGGACTTAACCAATCTTAAGCGGGTAGAAAAATTAAGTTTACTTGGTGAACTTGCAGCCCATATGGCCCATGAAATTAGAACGCCTCTTACTTCCATTAGTGGCTGCATGCAGATGTTGCAAAAAGAAAGCAATATTTCGCCAGATATGAAAATGCTAATGGAGCTTGCCCTTAAAGAAACGAAAAGATTGAATTTACTCATCTCCGACTTTTTAAGTTATTCCCGTCCGATTAAAGAGAAAACAAAATTAGACTTATCCAGTCTAATTAAAGACACGGTTACTTTATTTAAGGCCGGGATTAGAGGTCAAAACATTGAAATTGAAACCCAAATACCGCCTGAAGTTTATGTGAGGGGAAGTAAAGAGGATTTAAAACGCCTCTTTTTAAATTTATTCACCAATGCCAAAGAAGCCATGCCCCAAGGGGGAAAAATAACAGTAACTATGGAATTACTGGGTAATATGGTAAAGGTGAATGTAAGCGATACAGGAATTGGCATCCCTCCCGACATTCAGGAGCGTATTTTTGAACCATTTTTTACCACCAAATCACAAGGTAGCGGTTTGGGATTGGCCATTGTCCACAAGATTATCAGTGAACATGAAGGAAAAATTGAACTGGTAAGGAAGCCTGGTAAAGGTAGCACCTTTAAGATTTATCTACCTTCAATCTCCGCTCCACGCTCGCCGCATGCGCCGTAAGACCTTCAGTATAAGCCAGTTTTACGGCCTTTTCTCCTAAAACTTTAACACCCATTGGAGAAATGTATAAAACACTGGAGCGTTTAAGGAAGGTCTCTGCTGATAACACTGAGGAAAAACGGGCTGTTCCTCCTGTAGGCAGAGTATGATTAGGACCGGCAATATAATCGCCAATAGGTTCAGAGGCAAATTGGCCCAAAAAGATGGCTCCAGCATGGTTAATCCTGTCTAAAAGAGCAAAGGGATCAGCTACTAAGAGCTCCAAGTGTTCGGGGGCAATGGTATTGACAACCTCCACTGCTGTTTTCAAATCAGACACAATAAAAACAACTCCCTGTTTCTCTAGAGCAACCTTGGCAATGGATCCCCGCGAAAGGGTGTTAAGCTGTATTTCAATTTCTTTTAAAACCATCTGGGCGTAGTCCTCTGAGGGAGTAATTAAAATAGAGCTGGCCATCTCATCATGCTCGGCCTGGGAAAGCAAATCAGCCGCACACCAGGCAGGCGAAACAGTACCATCAGCTACAATAGCAATTTCACTTGGTCCTGCTATCATATCAATACCTACTTCGCCAAATACAAGTTTTTTGGCGGCGGCGACATAAATATTCCCTGGACCACAAATAAAATCCACTTTAGGAACGGTCTCCGTGCCATAAGCCATCGCCGCGATGGCCTGTGCTCCTCCGATGCGAAAAACCCTATCCGCCCCCGCTATTTTGGCCGCAGCCAACACTGCTGGACAAATCTCTCCCCTAGGGGTAGGCACACACATAATTACTTCCTTTACCCCCGCCACGCGGGCGGCAATCACATTCATTAATACTGTAGAAGGATAAGCTGCTTTTCCCCCTGGACAATATACGCCTACTTTATCTACCGCCGTAATCTTTTGTCCTAAAACATTCCCATAACCATCTGTTGTAAACCAGTTTCGAGGCAATCCCTTAGCATGAAAGGTGGCTATACGCCTTGCCGCTTCTTCTAACACAGGAACTATCTCTTTGCTCTCAGCATAAGCCTTCTCTATTTCCTCTTTAGGAATTTCCATTCCTACCTGACGCAAGTCTATGGCGTCAAAGCGCAGGGTGTAATCTATGATGGCTTTGTCCTTTTTCTCTTTTACATCTGCTAATATCTGGAGCACTATTTTTAATATCTCAACCGGGATAACTCCCCTTTGTTGCCATTTTTCTTTAAACTCCTCTAGCTGTCTTTTATCTTTCAATTTAACGATGTTCATCCTCTTCCTCCGCTATATAAGTCCCACTCTTGCCGCCTGTTTTCTTAATGAGATGAATATCAGCAATGGTCATGCCTTTGTCCACCGCCTTACACATATCATAAATGGTCAAAGCAGCCACAGATACCGCTGTTAGGGCTTCCATTTCTACACCAGTGCGTCCAGTAATTTTGACCACACTTTCTATTTCAACCGCATTTTTATCGGCAAGGGGACTGAACTTTATATCTATATGGGTAATATTTAAAGGATGACACATCGGAATTAGTTCACTCGTCCTTTTCGCCGCCATGATTCCAGCGATTTTAGCCGTGGTAAAAACATCACCTTTTTTAACCTGACCAGCGGTAATCAGCTTTAGGGTTTCAGGCTGCATATACACTCGCCCGCGGGCTATTGCCTCACGGAGAGTTTCTTTTTTATCACTCACGTCCACCATGCACACCTGCCCATGTTCGTCTAAATGAGTAAAACGCATCTTTACTTTTCACCTTGGAGTTTTATCTTGAAATAGTCCTTAACCTTCTCCCAGAAACCCTTATAGGGCATGGTCTTTTTCTCTTCTTCTATTTTTTCAAACTCCTGTAAAAGCTCGACTTGGCGAGGAGTAAGGTTAGTAGGCACCTTTATGATAACCCGGACAATTTGGTCTCCCTGTCCCTTTCTCCCCAAATGGGGCACCCCCATATTTCTTAACCTAAAAGTCGCTCCTGGTTGGGTGCCAGGTAGGACTTTTATCTTTTGCAAACCTTTAAGGGTAGGCACTTCAATTTCATCTCCTAAGGCCGCCTGGGCAAAGGAAATAGGAATTTCACAGATAATGTCATCCCCATCTCTTAAGAAAAAAGGATGGGGTTTGACATGAATAACAATATAGAGGTCACCTGAAGGCCCACCATAAAGCCCAGCTTCTCCTTCTCCCTGAATGCGTAATCGAGTGCCTGTATCCACGCCAGGAGGAATGCGGACATTGATTTTTTTCTCCTCTTTTACCCATCCCCTCCCCTGGCATTTATTGCAGGGATGAGTAATAATATAACCTTCTCCATGACACTTAGGACAAGTTGTGCCTATTTTCAAAAAACCGTGAGACTGATAAATTTGCCCCCGTCCATGGCAAAACGGACAGGGTTGAGGTCCATATCCCGGTTGGGCACCAGAGCCATTGCAAGATGGACAAGTAACTCGCTTGGGGAGAATTATCTGTTTTTCTGTCCCCAAAACGGCTTCTTCAAAGTCTATCTCTAGGTCGTATCTTAAATCTGCCCCTGCCTCTGGCATTCTTCCCCGCTGTCGGGGACGAAAACCAAAAAACTCATCAAAAATCTCACTGAATGTGGTAAAAATGTCGTCAAAATCCCTAAAATGTGTCGGAGAAACACCTTGGCCACTTAAACCTTCATGTCCATAGCGGTCATAAATCGCCCGTTTTTCTGGATCACGTAAGACATCGTAGGCCTCAGCTATTTCTTTAAATCTTTCCTCTGCTTCCTTATCCCCCGGGTTCCTATCCGGGTGATATTTTAAGGCAAGTTTGCGGTAAGCGCGCTTTATCTCTTCCTGAGTAGCGGTGCGTGGTATGCCTAAAATTTCGTAATAGTCTCTTTTCATTTCCTTTTTTCTTTCTTCCGTTTTTGAGATCTGCTTTCTTCTCCTGTGCCAGGTAAAGCAGCAGTAGTAATAAACATGTTTTTTTCTTTTAACAAGGTTTCTATCTCTGCTACCTTGTCTTTATCACCAAGAACCTGAAATGCCCTGAGAGCAAACTGCCACTTGCCTAGTTTAAAGGCAATTTCACCTATTTCCTGCCAGGCTGTTTGGGGAGGGTCTTCTTTTAATAGCCGATAAATTTTTGTAAATAAGAAGACATCTCCTTCTTCTATTATTTGAGGTAAAAGGGCCTTTAGCTTTTCTTTTGCTTCTGCTTTGGCAAAAAAATCTATGGCATCGCTAAAAAAACCCTCTCTTTGATACAGCTCACCATATTTTACACACTCCTCTCTATCAAATACCCGGGCATTTAAATAGTCTCTTTTTTTCAAACAGGAAAGTAAAGTAATTTTAGCCACCTTGCTCCTCTTCCGGGGCCTTCGGCCTTACCTTATTAGCTGCTATTTCTCTCAAAGCCGTGACAATTTCTTTATTATCACATTCTACCATTGGCCTTGTGCCCTCTCTTAATTGCAATACCCGCTTAACTGCCATATGCACTAAGGCAAAACGGTTGTCTACTTGTTTTAGGCAATCCTCAATGGTCACCCGTGCCATATTCTATTCCTCCTTTTTCATTTTTTGCGGAAAACTTTCCCATATATTTTGATTTACAGGATAATATTTGTTTTTAAACCTTATCCAAGCATATTGCTCATCTTTGAAGAAACTCAAATCTAATACTTCCTGTCCCTTTTTGTCCCATAGTTTAACCTCTGCCTGGGCAGATGTGAAGGCTGGAGGAGAAATTTTTTTAGGGAGATATTTCAAATTGAGCAAATCAGCTAATAAAAATTCTATTTCATAATCTTCAGCCATATCTTTGGGTTCAACCAGCCACTTTTCTCCTTTCCGTCTGGCTCTTACATGCCTTTGATAAGTAATTTCTACCCTGGCAATGTCTTCTTTTTCAAAATGTACAATGTGTCTATCTTTAAAAGTTTCGGGAACTTTGGCCAAACCTTGCCATAAATCCTTCGTGAGGATAAAGCTGGTAGGATGATAGTTACTTCGTCCAATAAGTCTTCCTTTTTCCTTTTTTAACTTCAACCAGATTGGTTTTTGCACCCCGGTTTGCCAGATTTCAACACTAAGTTCTGGGGTAAATTTCACTTCTTGAAAAGATTTAATCCGCTCTGTTTGGAGCCTGTAGAGCAAGTCTTCTACTTCATCTTTGTCCGCTTTGGCTGTAAAAGGAGACTTCAACTCCCACAGATTTTTTTCTTTCTTTAAAATTATATTTATATTTTCCCTTTTAATGGCTACTTTTATCACTCGGGCAGGATCAAAATCAAAAATGCGTTTATCTCGTAAATCTTCCAGTTTTTTATTTAATGTCCAGACCAAACTGCTACCTAATAGATAAATGGCCTGTTTATCTCCGGTCAGGGCATATACATGGGCACCATCAGGTGTATCGCTACCCAATTGCAAAAAGAAAGTTTTAGCTTTGGTATATAAAGAAACCTCTATCCTTGGTCTATCCAGCCCATAAGGAGAAATATCCTGGGGCAAAGGACTAATTTTTTGGTCAGCCTTTATTTTGGTAATCGTATCAAGTAGCTCTGACACGGTCCAATCTTCGGCCCAGTCTGTTATCGGCTTTGTTAACTGCCATTTATCCTTCTGTTTTTTTAAGGTAAAAGTGCCATATTCATTTTTTAGTTTAACTTTTTTAATTTCCTCTGTATCTACAGTATAGATTAATTTTGCCTTTTCCCTACTTTCCCGAATCCGCTCAAGTTTTGCATGTTGGTAGAAGTAAAATGCTACCATGACTAGAAGAAAAATTAAATAAAGGGCCAGTTTGCGCCAAGTCATAATCTGCGCCTCCTTAAATAAACCCCAATGCCAACCCCAATTATGCTAAGGGGTAAAATAACTACAGGCAGCCAGAAGACAAGCTCTGCCTGCCTTCGTGATAAGGCAAGAGGGGTTGTTTCCACCTTTTTAGGAGGAATGGCAATCAAATCCTGTTCTTCTGTCAGCCAACTGATCAGGTTTAATGCCAGATCCTGGTTTCCAGAAACCTGCAAATAGGTATTACTGACAAAGTCAGCATCCCCCACTACAATCATTTTAAAACCTTTTTTATCTTTATCATTAGAAGACCAGGCAGCAACAGCTACAGGCACTGGACCGCCAATGTCCTGTGTATCGTAAGTGGCTTTACCTTCTTTTAAGGTCTTTAAGTCTGTTTCTCCCCAACTATTTTTACTTGTCCAGGCCAGCACCTCGGCCTTTATTTTCTCAGACAAAGATTTTTTTACAACCACCGAACGCGCTAAGGGAAGAAAACAAGCCAGTTTAAAGTCCTTTGTCACCGGATGGTGAGAATTGTATTTTACTATTACCGGAACAAGATAGTCTCCGCCAAAAAGGCGACTCATCTTATCTACAATAATATCATCCTGAAGAACCACCCCCTTAGATTCTAAAAAGGGGATTAATTCCTGCCCGGTTTCTGGGTCAAGGAGTAAAAGCAAACGTCCGCCTTTCTCCAGATATGCATTTAGTAATTTTATTTCCGCCGGCATCAGTTTTTTCTGCGGCCCAGCAACAACGATTAAAGCTGCATCGTCTGGGACATTGGACTCCTTTACCAGGAGCAAGGTTTTCACTTCAAACCCTTTTTCTTTAAGCGCCGTTTTAAAAGCACTATAGCCGTTTTTCCCTGTATCATTAAGGTCGTGTTCTCCGTGCCCGCTAAGAAAATAAATGGTCTTTTTCTCTTTCCGTGTCACCCTCACAATAGCATTGGTAAGTTTTTCCTCGGAGGTTTCATAAACCTGTTCCCTTTTCTCCCCACACTTGACCACTAGGGTATTATATCTGGTAATATTATATTTCCTCGCTTCAAGCGGGTGTCGGTCCGGGTCAATAAAGGTAAAGTGAAATTTTTTGCTATAATATGCATACTGTTCGAGCAGGTCTTTGGCCTTATTTTTCTCAGCCCCAGAAGTAAAAAATCCAATCACATTAACTTCTCTATCTAGATGTTTTAATACCTTGATACTCTGAGGCGACAGACTGTAGCGCTTGTTGGTGGTAAAATCAAAACGCTTATGGTATTCCTGGGCAAAGAGATTAACAAAAATCAAGATGCCCAGAAAAATGAGTGTAAACAACACCAGTTGCACTGGGTAAGTAAATTTCTTCATCTCTAACCTCTTAACCTTTGTATTTCTAAAGAACGTAATGTAAGGAAGAGTCCCAACAGGATAAAAGTGCAATAAAAGACAATATCAGCTGTATCAATAACGCCTTTTGTAAAATGGCGAAAGTGAGTAATCAGAGAGATATGTTCAAAAATCTTGGATAGAGGTGGTTCTGTAATGTAAGTAGCCCAGTTGATGACCCAGAATAAGAGCAGAAGACCAAAGGTCAGGGCAGCAGCCACAATTTGATTCTCGGTCAAACTGGAGATAAATACTCCAAGGGAGATAAAAGCGCTACCCATTAGGAGAAGACCAAGATAACCGGTAAAAAAAGGCCCAATATCTGGCCTCCCTAACCAGGCCAATAAAACCGGATAAAAGAAAGTAAAAAGCAGCATCAAAGCATAAATGCTTACACATCCCAAAAATTTACCCACAACCAGCTCTATATCCCGCACCGGATAACTTAAAAGTAACTCCATACTCCCCTGGCGTTTTTCTTCGGCAAAAAGGCGCATAGTGAGCAAAGGTAAGAGCAACAACAGCACCACGCTCATGTTCCCAAACAGAGGTTCAATCACCCAATCAGTGAGATTGAAATCCCCTCCCCACTGACTGGCCTGAAAGCTCATCAAACTAAAATAAGCGACATTGCTATAAAAGAAATAGCCACTTAAAAGCAAAAAGATGAAAAGAACTGTATAAATAATGGGCGAAGCAAAATATCCATACCACTCTTTTTTAAGTAACACCCAGATATTGCGCATTTTAACTTGCCTCCTCTGTTACAAGCTGGACAAAAACTTCTTCCAGACTGGCCCGTTTGGGTGTAAGTTCAAGCAGATCCCAGCCTTGCTGGACAATTTCCCGTGCCAGAAGTGATCTTATATCTAAACCGGGACTAGAGCGAATCACTGCCCTTACATACTCGCTTTCTGGTTGGATTTTAATTTCTTTTATTTCAGGCACAGTCTCCAAGTGCTGTTTTAAGGTCTGAATAGGGGCCTTGACTAATATTTCTACCTGCCCCTCCCTTGCCATGAGATGGGCAGGAGTATCTTCAGCTACCACCTGGCCCCGATTAATAATTAATACCTTGGTACAAACCATACTCACTTCAGGCAAGATATGTGTGCTTAAAATCACAGTCTTTTTGCCGGCTAGAGACTTGATCAACTGGCGAATTTCATAGATCTGCTTTGGATCAAGTCCAATCGTAGGTTCATCTAAAATAAGCACCTCAGGGTCATTAACCAGCGCCTGAGCCAAACCTATGCGTTGTTTATACCCCTTGGATAAACGCCTTATGAGGCGATATCTGACATCTTCCAGACCACATTCAGCGATAACCGTATTTACTCTTTTTGTCTCTTCCTTTGCCTCTACTCCTTTAATGCGGGCGGCAAAACGTAAATACCCCTCAACTGTCATCTCTGGATAAAGGGGGTTGTGTTCGGGCAAATAACCCAGCCTTTGCTTTACTGCCAGGGGATTCTGAACAATATCATGACCAAGAATTTTCACGCTACCCTCATTAGGAGGGAAAAAGCCTGTTAAAACACGCATGGTTGTAGTTTTACCTGCTCCATTTGGACCCAGGAATCCTAGAATTTCCCCTTTCTCCACCCGAAATGAAATATCTTTTAAAATCTTCCTCTGACCAAGCCACTTAGAAACATGCGTTACTTCTATCATGTCCGCCCCTTGACCCTATAGATTTGTAAATAAATATATAAATCGTCTGTGAAAAAAGTAAAGAGAGGAGCCACTAACAGGTCCGTATGTTAAAGTTAAACTATTAATAAGGTGAAAAGCATGTGAAATAATTTGTTAAGCTATTTCAGGGCTGGGGCCTACCCTATGGAACCCTGTTCACCAGAACGAACTTTTCCCTTGTAATTTTTTTTAAAAAAGTCTAAATACTAGACATGAAGAAACTAATTTCTCTCTCTGCATTCCTTGTTTTTTTCTCTTTCTTCTCTGCTTTTGCCGCAGTAAGTAATCCACCCCTGCCGGTGATCACTGCTCCGATAGAAGAGCGTTTTTTTACAGGTAGCCCTGAAGAGATAACCAAGTTTATTGCGACAAAGGTAGAAGAAGACCAAAAGGTCTCTGCTTATCTCAATAAATTGAAAACCCAATTAACGCAGGTAGAAGCGCAACAAACCATTGCTGAAGCGATAGAGTTATTCAATATTCTACCTTTACAGTTTAAAAAGTTAGAAGCCAAAGTGAAAGCTCCTCCGCTTCAGGTGAATATTGTCCTTCCCTCCCTAGGCCCACCTCCTTACCGGCTAAAGTTATATTATGACCTACTTGCAACCTACCAGCAGATATTAAGTCAAATCTCGGATAACCAGAAGCAATATGATTTAACAAAGAAAGAACTTGATTACCTTAATGAGGATTTAAAAACCCTTTTTTCTAATTACGGCGAAATAAGTGCCAAGAAAGCCTGGCCCGGTATATATCTTATTTGTGGCCAGATTATAAGCATGCAGGTAAGATATGCAATTAAAAAACTAACCTTGAATCAACTTCAGAATGTTCTTCAAACCCTGGAAACATCAAAACAGCAGTGTATGGAAGAAATTAGCGCAGTATTTCAGCATCTAAAAATCACCCGTAATGATTTAAAAAAGGCATTGCAAGCTGTTGAAAAGGCTAAAAAACAAGAGAGAGATACTACAGAAAAGATTAAGCAGGAAGGTAATAAAATAGAAAGAAATATTGTGCTTATAGAAATTAAAATAGACAATATTCTCCAGAAGTTGGCCAGACCTGACATTTCTCAAGAGGCAAAAAGGCTGTTTGAAGTAGAAAAAGAACGCCTTCAAATGCAACTTTACCGCTATCGTGCCTTAAAAGATAAATTAGACAAAGATAATTTAATTGCACATTTAGAAACTCAAAAGCAGGAATTTAAGGCAGAATGGCTAAGTTGTTATATTGGCGAAGGTGGTAGGTTAGAAAAAAGGAAGGCATTAAGAAAATGGGCTGATACGCTGGGAGAGTTACAATTAATCCAAAATAAGTTAGACACTGCTCTTTCTCAGACACAACTTAAGGCTGAACTCGTCAATGATAAGATTATCGCTGTAAAACAAAGTCTTATTACGGCAGATGGAAAGTTTAAAAAAGCTTTGAGTGCCCTTTTAAGGGAATGTCAAAGCACACTATCCCTTTTGAACGATAACATTCTTGCCTTGCAGGAAACAAAAAAGAAAATAACCGCAACAATAGTGGAGATAGACCTTACCCTCAGCTTAATGAAGACTAAAATCAGCTTGTGGGAAAAGGTTTATGCTTGGTTTCGGGAAAGAGGTCTAGATACGGGGGAAAAAGTAAAAAGAGTGCTTTACTATCCCCTTTGGACAATCGGGGTTACCCCTTTTTCTCTTGCTACTTTAATCAAATTTCTCATTACTATTAGCATTGGCCTTTATGTCTTAAAATGGGCCAAACGACGTTTTATGCAAATATTGACTAAGAAACCTGAATTTTATTCTGGTTCTATCAATTCTGCTGTAACTTTAGGTTACTATCTAGGTATCTTTTTTGTCTTTATGATTGCTCTTTCAGTAGTTGGAATTAATCTCAGTCAGATTACCATTATCTTTGGGGCCCTAGGTGTTGGAATTGGATTTGGTCTTCAGACAATTGCCAATAATTTTATCAGTGGCATCATTCTCCTCACTGAAAGGTCAATAAAAGTGGGAGATATTGTAGAAGTTGGAGACAATCTTACTGGTGAAGTCAAACGGATTAATATGCGTTCCACCGTTATCAGGACATATGATGGTTTAGATGCAATTGTGCCTAACTCTGAGTTTATTTCTAACCGGGTAACTACTTGGACCTATGATGACGACTGGCGCAGGTTATATATCCCTTTTGGTGTAGCCTATGGCAGCGATCCTGAAAAAGTAGCCAAAATAGCTTATGAAGTCGCCAAAGAAACCGCCATTACTACCGAGGACCAACAACATCGCACGCAGGTGTTATTTACTGGTTTTGGAGATAATTCTTTAGATTTTACCTTAATCGTGTGGTGTCGAATGCACAGATTACGGAAGTCCACAAAAGAACTCATAAGCGATTACTATTTTGGTTTATATAAAAAATTTACCGAAGCAGGTATTGAAATCCCCTTCCCACAACGAGATATACATATTCGGTCTCTATCTGAAGAAATTGTGCAAAAACTTAAACAATCAACTAAATAGGAGCAGTAAAATGCAGTCCTTTTCCACCTGCTTTGCTCACAAC
>JAGHCL010000035.1 GCA_021160485.1 Candidatus Desulfofervidaceae bacterium | reverse complement strand
ACTCTAGGAGGAGGAGGAATAGGTGTGGGCTTTGCAGTTATTGGTGGTTTTATTTTAGAAAAACTTGGCCAGATTCCTATGGCCTTTTCTACAAAAATCTGGTTTTTGGCTTTTATTATAAGCTTGATTGTCGGCAGTGCTTCTGGCCTTAGACCAGCCTTAAACGCTGCCAGTATAAACCCAATAAAGGCAATAAGAGGGTAGATAGGAAAATAAGTAGAGGTGTAACCTAATAAACGCATTTACGCATCGCGGATTGTGGTTTAAATCATGGAAAGATTAAAGCTTTTTTTGAGTGTTGTTTTTCAAATCCTAAAAGTCCATAAGCGGCGAACTCTTCTCTCTATGCTGGGTGTTCTTTTTGGAATTTTTTCTTTGGTTGCTGTGGGACATATCTCTAATGCTATGACAAAAAAGATAGAAGATACATTGAACAAATTTGGCCCTAATTTGATAATTGTGCGGGCTGGCAAAGTGCACGTAACTGGCAGAGGGATAAAACAATTTACCACTACCCAGACTTTAAAAATGTCGGATGCCAAGGCGATTAAAACTTCTATAAAAGGAATTAAAGAAGTAGTGCCCATTTCTGAAATTACTTATCCTTTACGGTATAAAGAGAAGAGTATGCAGGTAAAGATTATAGGCGCCACTCCAAATATCGCCCACATTAGAAACTTAACCTTGCAGGATGGTTTCTTTTACGGAGATGAAGAAGAAAAAAGGGGGTTAAAAAAGGCCGTTTTAGGATATAAAGTCTGGCAGACCTTATTTGGCGAAAAAAGAGCATTTGGTAAGACCATTCTCATCTGGCGGGTTCCATGTGAAGTGATAGGCGTGCTTGTTCCTAAAGGAGCAGACTTATCAGGAGAGGACCTAGATAGTGTGGTATATTTACCTTTACGCACGGTCATGCGCCGTTTTCTTAATGTGGATTACCTATCCGGCCTTTTAATTCAAGCAGAGGAAGGAACAGATTTGGCAATTCTTAAAGCCGAAATTAGAAAATTGTTGCGCCGAAGGCACGGTTTAACGCCCATGATCAAAGACGATTTTAGCATTTATTCTTTAGAAGATATTGCTAAAACAAAGCAAGAGGGATTGATGTTAGTTTCTCTATTGAGCAAAATGGCCGCCATCATTTCCTTTGCTATAGGTGGATTGGGTATTTTTGCGGTGATGCTACTTACAGTCACTGAAAGACAAAAAGAAATAGGTATCCGCCGAGCGGTAGGAGCTAGGAAAAAAGATATTCTCTGGCAATTTTTGGGCGAAGCCTGCATTATTTCCTTTCTAGGAGGTATAGCTGGAGTTACTTTAGGGATATTAGTAGCCATTGTCGTAAGCCTAGTAGCAGCTCTACCGGTAATATTTAATCTTTCTCAACTTGGTTTATCTCTATTAATCAGTTTAGGTTTAGGCACCATGGCCGGAGCATATCCAGCTTATCTGGCTGCTTCCCTCTTGCCTCTAAAAGCACTAAGAGAATAAAAAAACGGGAAAACATTAAAATATTTGTTACTCATCAATTTCTTATTTGACAAATACCTTCTATTTGGTTAATTTTAACCTAGAGGGTAAAGATGAAAGAAAAAAGAAGTTTCCCCCGTAAGGGAATTTTAAGCTTTGTTTTTTATTCCTCTCGTGAAGAATCTATAGAAGGGCTAGGAAGAATCCTAAACTTAAGCAACAGTGGAGTGCTAATAGAATCAGTGAAAGAGCTTAAGGCCCCTCTAAGATTAGAACTAGACATAGCCATTAAAGAGACCATCTATCATGTAAAAGGCACGGTAATTTGGACAAAAAGAAAGGGTGATAGATATTTAGTTGGAGTTGCCTTTGATAAACCGCAGGAGTTTATGATCTAAACGCTTTAATCCTGCTTCTTCTGCCATCTGTAGGGCTTCTTCGTATTCCTCTAAAGTGATTGGTCTGTTGATAAGCGGGTCTTCATAGGCCTTCCAACAAGGCCGGTATTGAGCCATGATGTTTACATAAGTATATGGGGATATTTCTCTGGCAATGAAGTGCATAATTTCCTTGGTGCCAGCCAGCCTATGAGGAAGCACTAAGTGCCGCACCAAAAGTCCATACTCAGCTATCCCTTCGGAATTAATATACAAATCTCCCACCTGACGGTGCATCTCTTTTAACGCTTTTCTAGCCATCTCGGGGTAATCTGGAGCGTGAGAATAACGTTTGGCCTTTTCCAGATCCCAATATTTAAAGTCAGGCATATAAATATCTACAATTCCATCCAATAGTTTTAAAGTTTCTACCTTTTCATAACCGCTTGTATTATAAACTAGAGGAATACAAAGCCCCTTTTCTACTGCAATTTTCAACGCCCCCAGGAGTTGAGGAACAATATGAGTAGGAGTAACAATATTTATATTATGACAGCCTTGATATTGTAAGGAAAGCATCATTTGGGCAAACTCCTCCAAGGTTACTTCTCTGCCTTCGCCTAAATGACTGATTTCATAATTTTGGCAATAAATGCAAAGTAAATTACAGTAAGAGATAAAGATCGTGCCTGAACCATATTTACCTACCAGAGGTGCTTCTTCGCCAAAATGAGGAAAATAACTAGAGATAATGGGGGATACGCCTGTTTTACATATCCCTTTTTCTCCTTTTAGCCGGTTAACTCTACACTCCCTTGGACATAAGGTGCAGTTTTCTAAAACAGCATAGGCCTTTTGAAAGCTATCTTCTAATTTGCCATTTTCATAAGCCTGGAAGTATTTAGGTGTATAATCTGAATGCATCTCACCCTCTT
>JAGHCL010000114.1 GCA_021160485.1 Candidatus Desulfofervidaceae bacterium | reverse complement strand
CTCCAAAGCCGATGTCCATTTGCAATCTTTTTCTTGCCTGGCCTAAAGTTGCTTCTATCTTAAGTCGTATTCCTTCATAATCAGCATCTTCTTTTATCCGTTCGGTGGTTATAGATGAAAAATTAAATTTAATTCCATCATCACAAGCTACCCTGGCAATATTTCTGAAAATATGTTCAATATCGGCAGGATCATTTTTTACCCGTTCTGCAAGAAAATCAATGTCTTTGGTAGGACGCACAGCCGACATCTTTAAATAGATCAATAAAAGTCCTCCTTTTAACACAAAATAGTCGGAGAACCTGGAAATTGAAAGGCGATACAAAAATCTTTCCTGGAAATATCTCAGTAGGAGAGCATCGAAATCCATACCTTCAGCTCTTGCTATATTCATAAGTTTTGCTCTTGTTGAAGCTGCTTTGTTTTTAACTTCTTTTTTCATTCCTGTTTTATTCCTATATCATAGCGTTTATCCAGATTTCCATTAGCGCTTTAACTCTGCAGATTTCAGCATATTCAAGCAGCCTCTCCAGATTGTGCATAAAATCGCAAAAAACGGACACCCAAAATTGTTTTAACGGACACCGATTATTGTTTTTAACGGACACCCAATATCGTTTTAGCGGACACCGATTATTGAAATAACGGACAGTGATTATCGTTTTAGCGGACACTTTAAATCATTCATACATCCTTAAAAAAATTAGTTAAAATGCTTCTATTGTCAATAAAAAACAATGGGAGCATAAAATGAGGAAAAAGAGGATAAGTATGGATAAAATAAGAGAAATAATCAGACTGAACCAGGAACTAAACTTAGGCTGTAGAAAAATTGCACAGGCGCTAAGTATCTCTAAAACAGCAGTAAATAGCTATTTAGTTGAATTTAGAGCATGTGGCCTTAGCTACCAGGATATTTCAAACCTAACTAATAGCAAGCTGTCAGAACTACTATCAAACCGAAAAAGAAACTGCCAAAAATATAAAAACCTGGAAGACAGGTTTCCCTACTTTGCAAAAGAGCTAAAAAGAAAAGGGGTGACACTTAAACGTCTATGGGAAGAATATATGGCAGATAATCCTGGAGGTTATAGTTATCCCAGGCTAACCTGGCACTACAGGGTATGGAGGCAGGCAGACAAGGCCACCATGCATATGGAGCACAAAGCTGGAGACAAGATGTTTGTAGATTTTTCAGGAGAAAAACTTTTTGTTGTTAATAGAAAAACTGGTGAGAAGACTGAAGTAGAAGTATTTATAGCAATCCTTGGAGCAAGCCAGTGCTCCTATATAGAAGCAGTAGAATCTCAAAAGAGCCAATGCTGGATAAAGGCAAATGAGAACGCCTTCCATGAGTTTGGTGGGGTAACTGCTGCAATCGTACCGGATAACTTAAAAAGTGCAGTAACTACACCTAATAAATATGAGCCAGATGTAAACCCTGAATACGATGATTTTGCAAAGCATTACGGCACTGTAATTTTTCCTGCCCGATCAGGAAAATCTCGTGATAAGGCCCTGGTTGAAAATTTGGTCAGGCTTACATACCAGAGAGTATTTGCTCCACTTAGAAACCATATCTTTTATTCTATAGGGGAACTAAATGAAGCAATTGAAGAGTTAAATAAAAAACACATAAACACTCCATTCCAGAGGCTTGATACAACCAGGATGGAACTATTTTTAGAAATAGAAAAAAGTCAGCTAAAACCTTTGCCGCCTGCAAGATATGAGTTTAAAAAATTCCTCTTCCCAACAGTAGCATTTAATTACCATGTCTACCTGTCAGAGGATAAGCATTACTACAGCGTCCCTTACCGCTTTATTGGTAAAAAGGTAAAGGTAGCCTACACAAGCTCTGATGTTTCGGTAATCTATGATAACAGAAGAATTGCGCTCCATAGGCGGGATATGCGGCAAGGTGGATATACTACTAAAAAAGATCATATGCATCCCTCCCACAAATACTATTCCCAGTGGAATCCTAAAAGAATAATCAGCTGGGCAGCTAAAATTGGACCGGATGTAAAGGCTGTTGTAGTTAAGGTTTTAAACTCAAGAGAGTACCCCGAGCAAGCATACAGAACATGTGTGGGAATAATAAGCCTGGCTAAAAAATATGGAAACATACGTTTAAATAATGCATGCAAAAGAGCACTTTCCTTTAAGCTTTACAAATACAAGGCAGTTAAAAATATCCTGGACAAGGGACTGGATAGCGTAGAAGAGGAGAAAGTATCCCAGCAAAAACTGCCTCTGCATAAAAATATCAGGGGAGCTGGCTATTACAAATTAACTTAAAAAGAGAAGGAGTAAAAAATTATGAACAGTCAAACTATAGAAAAAATGAAAGAGATGAGGCTGCATGGAATGGTAAGGGCAATGATATCTGCAATAGATATGGGTATAAAAGATATCACGCCAGATCAGTTTATCTCTCACCTTGTAGATGCAGAATGGGATGACAGACACAACAGAAGACTTGAAAGACTGATAAAGGCTGCAAAGTTTCGCTACAGGGCATCAATTGAAGAGATTGATTTTAGCCTGGCAAGAAATCTTGATAAAAACATGATCTTGCGCTTTTCTGATTGCAGCTTCATAAAAGATAAGAAAAATATAATTATTACCGGCCCTACTGGTGTGGGCAAAAGTTTTATCCTGTCAGCACTTGGGAACCAGGCATGCATATATGGATATGCAGTACTTTATTTTAACACCCAGAAGCTATTTTCATCCCTTAAGCTTGCTAAAGCTGATGGTACATACATAAACCAGATTAGAAAAATAGAAAAGGCAAGACTTTTGCTTCTAGATGACTTTGGACTGGCAAAGCTTGATACCGCTTCAAGGTTATCTCTTCTTGAGATACTGGAAGATAGACATGGGCTTTCTTCTACAGTTATTACAAGCCAGTTTCCAGTTGCCTCCTGGCATGAGATAATTGGGGACCCTACCATTGCAGATGCAATTTGTGATAGGATGGTAAATAGCTCTTATAGAATTGATTTAGAAGGTGAATCTGTTAGGAAGAAATTTAAGAAATTAGATTGACATTTTATTGATTGTTTTTGTATATTTACTTAGGTAGTATGAATGAGGATTTGTGTCCTTTTAAAACAAGATTTAGTGTCCGTTAAAAACAAGATTTGATGTCCACTAAAACAATATTCAGTGTCCGATCTCACAATAATATGCACTCTGCTATCTTTTTAAGGTAGTAGGCACGGGATACTGAATTTTTATCCTTTCCATCTCTGGTCCTGCTAATATGGGCTAAAGCCACAAAGAAGATGGTAGACCTTAAGAATTTCTTGCCGTATTTTGATTTCTCATACTTTTTCTTTCGGCCACTACTTTTCTCCCTGGGGG
>JAGHCL010000178.1 GCA_021160485.1 Candidatus Desulfofervidaceae bacterium | reverse complement strand
GATTATAGTTATGAGTAAAAATAAAACACTAAATTTCCTCATTATTCTCCTCCTTTTTTCAGTTCAACTCCTTTAGCGAAACTGTTCACTTTAATGCTACACAAAAATTCCTAAACCCCTCTAGGTACTTCTCCAGCTGATTTTCAAAAGGTTAAAAGAAGCATTTTACGCATAGATAACCAACCACCAACATTATGGCAAAACTCGTTGCCAACCAGTTAAAATACCGCTCAATAAACCTCTGAATCTGCTCTCCCAAAACATAAAGAGTCCCCCCTACCAAAAAGAATCTAGCTCCACGTGCCAAGATAGAGGTAACAACAAAAGAAAGGAAATTTATCTTAAAGGCACCAGCACTAATAGTAAAAAGCTTGTAAGGCAAAGGAGTAAACCCAGCCAAACCAATGGCCCATACATCATAGGTCTGGTAGAGGTGTTGGATGTAATAATATTTGGCTGTAAGTCCATAAATCTGAATAATCTTCTGTCCCAGGGTAGTCATAAATTGCCAGCCAATGAAATATCCCAATATGCCCCCTAAAACCGAACCTAAAGTGCAAAGACCAGCATAAAAAATACCTTTTTGAGGTCTAGCAACAGAGATAGGGATAAGAAGCGCATCTGGAGGAATAGGGAAAAAGGCAGATTCAGCCACAGCAATACCAAACAGAGCTACACCTGCATAAGGTGTATGAGCCCAGTGAACTACCCAGGTATAAAGACGCTTAAACCAATTATTCTGGCCAACCATAAGCACCTACCAAAGGGACGAACCTACACCCACATAAACTTTCTTTTTGAAGGGTTCCATTGGTTAATTTTGTAATTTTATATAACATCTGGCTCAAACGGTCTCCTACAGGAATAACTAACCTCCCTCCCTTATCTAACTGTTCAATATAAGGAAAAGGAACATCCGGGGCGGCTGCTGTTACTACAATCGCCTGAAAAGGAGCCATTTCAGGCCAGCCTACAGTTCCATCACCTACTTTGTAAGCTACATTAAAGTAGCCCAAACGATCTAAAGTAGTTTTAGCCCTTTTCATCAGAGTCTTTGAACGCTCTATGGTAAAAACCCTTTGTGCCAACTCAGCCAGAATAGCTGTCTGATACCCAGAGCCTGTGCCTATTTCCAATACCTTTTCTGTTCCTTCCAACTCTAAAAAGGAAGTCATCAAAGCTACAATATAAGGCTGAGAAATTGTCTGACCTTCTCCAATGGGTAAAGGGTAATCATTATACGCTTGAGGCCACAGGGCCTCATCAACAAATAAGTGGCGCGGTATTTTTCGCATTGCTGCTAACACTCGGGCATTCTTAATTCCCCGTGCCTCTATTTGCTCTCGCACCATTCGTTCTCTAGCTATTGCATAAATATCTTGAGCCATCTTCAAACACTTCCAACAGGTTTATCTTTTCCCTTCTGCAAAGGAATTACCCTTTCTTTAAGAGGCATCCTCCCACAGCTCCTTTTCCCTTCTGGGCAATAACCTAATTTTTTACATTTAGGGCCAGCTTCAGCAAATACAGCCGGTAACTTTTCTTTGCACAGCCGCAACATTTCATTAGCTAGGGCCCTGATCTCCCATTGAGCCCGTTCACAACAGCGTAAGGCGAAAAAATTAAGCAAACTGCGACAGTTCATTGTCACCACAATTCTTGTTTCGCATGCATTAGGGAGAATAAAACGCGCATCCTGACGGGCCTTTTCGCCTTTAACCCCTGCTTCTTCTAACTTGGCTACGATTGCATTGTATTTTTGTTGCAATTCAGCCATCGTTTCTTCATAAATTCTTTTTAACTCTGGCTGGTTTGCAATAGTAGGAGGAATGATGTAGTGAAAATTTTCAGCTTTAACATAACGTTGACTCTGCTGGGAATAAGAGGCAATCCGATGTCGCACCAGTTGATGGCTACATGCACGTGAAATTCCAGAGATGGCAAAGGTAAAAGACACATGTTCTATTACAGATTCATGGCCAGAGGCCACAATTTTTCTTACAAAGGCCTCCTGTTCGTGCACTGGAGGAATACCCTGAATAGCTCTGACAAATATCTCCTCGGCTCTCTCAGCTGAATAACACTGGCGGCAAGCTGCATAAATCACTGCTAGGGCATGAGGAGTCATGGCCAGGAGCTTTACTTTTAACTGCGTCTCTGGCATTTTTATCCTTTTAAAACTTTAATAATCTCCACTACGAACATTGGTAAGTCTTCTGGCTTGCGGGAAGTAATAAGCGTCCCATCCACGACTACCTCCGCATCCACAAATTTGGCCCCAGCGTGCTCCAAATCATCTTTGATGGCATAAAAACCCGTTACTGTCTTTCCAGAGAGTATCTTAGCCGAGGCCAACACCCATCCCCCATGGCAGATAGCCGCCACTACCTTTTTCTGCTCATACGCTACTCTGACCAGAGAGACGATTTCTTGATAGCGCCTAAGAATATCCGGGGCATATCCTCCAGGAATAATAACGCCATCTATCTTTTCAATCTTCACCTCTTTGGCACTGACATCACTTGTAATTGGGTAGCCATATTTACCCTTATAGGTCTTTCCTTTCTCTGGTCCCACAACTACAACTTCTATCCCTGCTTCTTTTAAGCGCAAAAGAGGATACCAAACTTCCAGTTCCTGGTACAAATCAGCAACCAAAATGGCCACTTTTTTCACTTTTGCCCCCTTAGCCTTCTATTTCAATAGCAGCAGGCCAATCTAAGGCAGCGTTAAGATCTACTACTCTATCACTTTTGAAGGCCCCCATAACAACTAAACCAAACCACACAATAAGTACAGTGATAAGGAACGTTTTAAAATTCATGTTTCTCCTCCTTCTTCCATAGTTTCAAAACTTTTACTCAATTTAGCCATCTCTCGCAAAGCTTCGTCTATTTGATAAAACACTGTCCTTTCTGGGTAAGTTCCATCTGATTGTAAACTCCCAGATGGCTTACCCGTGACGATTTCCATCATTTCTTCAATTCGCTCCACTGCCCAAATGTAAAATTGACCTTTTTTCACTGCCTCTACAATTTCTTCTTTTAACATAAGATTGCGCACATTTCTACGGGGAATAACTACACCCTGTTTGCCTGTCAATCCCTTTTTTTGACATATTTTAAAAAAACCTTCAATCTTTTCATTTACACCACCTACAGACTGAATCTCTCCCTTCTGGCTTACAGAACCGGTTACAGCAATACCCTGAAATAAAGGCACTTTACCTATCGCAGAAAGTAATGCTAATAATTCGGCCGCAGAAGCACTATCTCCCTCTATCCCCCCATAACTTTGTTCAAAACAAAGTGTTGCAGCCAGAGCTAGGGGCTTATTATGAGCAAAATGCTCCTTAAAATAACTACTTAAAATCATTACTCCCTTACTATGAATATTCCCACCCAGCTTTGCCTCCCGTTCTATATCAATCACTCCCTCTTTGCCTAAAGAAACCGTAGCCGTAATCCGTTGAGGGCGTCCAAAAGAATAATCACCAATATCTACCACAGCCAAACCATTTATCTGACCTATTTTATAACCATCAATTTCTACCCAAAGCAAGTCTTTTGCAAATAAATCTTGTATTCGCTCTTCAAGAAGACTAGAACGATAACGTTTTTTCTCTATAGCCTTTTTTACATGCTCTTCCTTAATAAACTCACTCCCTTCTTGAAGTGCCCAGAAATTTGCCTCTTTCAGAATATCATTAATCTCTCGCATTTTTAAAGTAAGTTTTTCTTTATCACCACTTAATTCAACACTGTATTCCAACACCCTGGCAATACCTGTCTTATCTAGAGGACGCAATCCTTCCTCTTCACAAAACTTCGCCAGGCAGGCGATATAAGTCCTTTGCCTCTCAGAAGTTACATCCACATCCCAAGTCAACTCTGCTTTTACTTTAAATATCTCTGGGAAAATCTCATCGTAGGCATAAAGCAATTGATAAAACAATGGGTCTCCTGTAAGGACAACCTTTAGCTTCAACGGAATGGGCTGAGGTTTTAAAGTCCGAGTAGTAATTCCTAAAAATGCGCCCAAATCTTCTATTTTTACCTCTTGGTTCCGAATAGCTTGTTTCAAAGCCTCCCAAGAAAGGCCCCATTTTAAAAGATCAGAAATACGCAAAATCAAGTAACCACCGTTTGCCCGATGCAAGGCCCCTGCTTTGATCATTGTAAAGTCTGTTACCAGGGCCCCAAAACGTGCTTCTCTTTCTATAGCCCCGAAAAGATTAGAATAAGTAGGATTGGTTTCTATAACCACAGGAGCACCCTGCGTTTGACTATTATCCACCAAGACATTAATGTGGTATCTCTTTAAAAAGCTATCCAGAGGGTGAGGTATTTCTAGTTTTACTTCTGCCCTTACCTTTAGCACCTCTACGTTTTTTAAAATATCCTGTTTAACCTCTTCTAAATAACTAAGAACTTCCGGTTCCTGCTGGTATTTTTCCTTCAGGGCTTCTATTAAATGTCCGACAAGAAAGACGATTACCTCATTGTCCAGTTGCTTATTTTTTTCTCGCAGTTCCATTTCTAACTGGCGCATTTTTTTTGTGGCTTCATTTAATTCTTCTTGCAACTTATCACGTTTTTCTTTCAACCGTTGCTTTTCTTCTTCTGGCAAGGCTTTAACTTCTTCTTCCTGCATCGGTCGTCCTTCTTTTGCCGGCACCAACATCATGCTCACCTGGTTAACCAACGACAAAAAACCTTCTGCTTCAGCTTTAGCGGCAAGACCATTTAATAACGCGTGTCTCTTTTTTTCAAAATCTTGATGTAGCTGCATACTCCGCATTTGATAGTCTTCGCTTTCAAAGGCAGCGGGAATACGTGTACGCAGGGTAACAACCAGGTCTGCCATATCCTTTTCTAGTTCTTTCCCGCTCCCGGGTGAAAGCTTCATTGCCCTTGGTGCATCTGGGTTCTGGAAATTGTAAACATAACACCAATCTAGTGGGATAGGCTTTTCTTTGGCCACCTCTTGTAAGAATTTTGTGGTAATGTAAGTAATACCTGTTCCAGGAATCCCAGCTACATAAATGTTATAATGGGGGTCGGACATGCTGATCCCAAACTTTATGGCTTCTATAGCCCTTTCCTGGGCGAAAACGCCTTCTTTGAGTGGAGAAACATCTTTACTACTTTCTATTCCAAGCGAATCTGGATGGATAGAAAGACGTAAGTCTTCTATAGCCACCAAATATTTTTTCATTTTGAGTTTAGTTTTCTCCAATTATTTCTTTCACTTCCTCATCCGACACATCATACCAGTTTTCGTAAGCATCCGCTACTGCAAAAAAAGATCCATATCGCACATCTGGACAAATTAAAGCATCCACCTCCAAGGCTAATTTCTGAAATGTTCGGGCTGAAGCCGTTGGAACAACAATAATAATACGTTTAGGATTATAGCCTTTAATGGTTTTCAAAGCCGCTTCCATAGTCACTCCAGAAGCAAGCCCATCATCCACCAGAATGACTGTTTTCCCTTTAATATTGCTATAATTTCCAGAAACTCCATAATAATCCATGCGTTTTTTAATTTCTTCAAATACGGCCTGGGCTAGCTCCTTAACCTGAGTTGAGGACAGACCCAATTGGGACAAAATTTGAGTATTGAGGATAATTTCACCATCACTGGTTACGGCCCCGAACCCGGCCTCTGGATTTTGAGGAATGGGTATCTTTTTAACTATCACCAAATCAAGAGGGACTCTCAAAGCACTCGCTATTTCCTTACCAACTACTACTCCACCGTTAGGAATAGCCAGCACTAGTGGCATTTTTAAATCATATTCTGTCAGAACCCGCGCCAGATATTTTCCTGCTTCTCTTCTGTCTTTATAAAAAACCATAATTTACCTCGCTATTATAATAATCCAGCCCTTTTTCGCAAAATAATACGTTCTATTTTTTTTACCACAGACGCAATAAATTCACGATCATTGGGAGACAGCTTTATAAATTTAACACCCATAAAGGCAATTTTAGGGAATTCCTTTTTTTGAAACTTACGGATCACCTCTACTTGTAGCTCCATTTTCGTTTCTTCGTTAAAGTCAAGAATAATACGAAATTTCTCCCCTGGTTTCAAATTCATTAAAAAAGGCAGCTTGGGATGAGAAAAACAAACCCCTCCTTCAGAAATATCAATTACCGGCAAAGTTTGTTTATACCCCTTTACCCAAAGATTAATTGGGTATTCCTTTACTGGTTGCACACGATAACAAAAACGTAAGTTACGTCTGTATAAATACTTAGGATAATCCAAGCGAATGGCTTGCGTTTGATGACCTGGGGACAATGTGTAATCGATTAAGCTGCGAATAGTAGTATAAAAGGCATAACGCTGGGGAGTAGCGGTTGGAGTAGGGTACCAAAGAAAGGTAGCTTCTATCACCTCTCCAACCATTGATTTTAAAACAGGAGGTTGCGTTTGAGCAACAAGAAAATATTCTTCCTTTGGATATACTTCATAAATGATTGTGCTTCTTATATCTACGCAATTCTCTTCTTCAGAAGCAGCAAAAACAAGGTCAAGATGGCGGGCAGGCTGAATAGCATGTTCTAACTCAGGCCTCTCCACTAAGTTTTCCCCTTTCTACATTCATCAACTTAACTACGTTCGGTTAAAGCTGCTTTAATAAATGCTTTGAATAATGGGTGTGGTTTCATGGGCCGTGACTTAAATTCCGGATGAAATTGACAACCTACAAACCAGGGATGATCTTTCAATTCAACAATTTCTACTAGCTCTTTGTCAGGTGACAAGCCACTTATTATCATACCATACTGAGTAAAAACCTCACGGTATTTATTATTAAATTCGTAGCGATGGCGATGACGTTCTGAAATTTCTTCTTTCTGGTAAGCCTCATAAGCAAAGGTATTTTTTTGTAACTGGCAGGGGTAGGCACCTAAACGCATTGTCCCCCCTTTGTCTACACTTTCATCTCTTTTTTGGATTTTGCCCCGACGGAAATCATACCATTCACGCATGAGGTAAATGACTGGATGAGGAGTATCAGGGTTAAATTCAGTGCTATCTGCTTCTTTTAAGCCGGCTACATGTCGTGCAAATTCTATCACTGCTAACTGCATACCCAAGCAGATACCTAGGAAAGGGATCCTGTTTTCCCGTGCGTATTGAATGGCCATCATTTTACCTACTGTACCTCGTTTACCAAATCCACCAGGCACCAAGACTCCAGCCACATCCTGTAACCAGGCTTCGGGACCGTCTTTTTCAATATCTGTAGCTTCAATATATTTTAGATTAACCCGTGCATTATTGGCAATCCCACCGTGCACAAGGGCTTCATTCAAACTCTTATATGATTCCTTTAAATCTGTGTATTTTCCAACAATACCAATCGTTACGGTGTGTTTGGGGTGTTTAATTTTATAAATCAGCTCTTCCCATGCCTTCAACTGGGGTTCTCGCGTCCAGATATTAAGTAACTCTACAATCTTATTATCCAATCCTTCCTGATGAAAGACTAAAGGAACTTCATAAATAGTATCTACATCTTTAGCTGTAATCACGGCATCTTCATCTACATTACAAAAAAGAGAAATTTTTCTTTTTATCTCTGGGGGAAGAAATCTATCTGTCCGGCACAAAATAATATCTGGTTGAATCCCAATTGCACGTAGCTCTTTAACACTGTGCTGGGTAGGTTTGGTTTTGAGCTCTCCTGCTGTTTTAATATATGGCACCAAAGTGAGATGGATATAAATAGCATTTTCTTTGCCCACATCCAAACGAAACTGACGGATAGCTTCCAAGAAAGGCAAGCCCTCTATGTCTCCTACTGTTCCACCTATTTCAATAATAGCAATATCAGCATCCCCCGCTACGCTCATAATAGCTTTTTTAATTTCGTCAGTAATATGAGGCACTACTTGAACTGTACCCCCCAGATAATCTCCCCGTCGTTCTTTCAAGATGACTGAATAGTAAATTTTCCCCGAGGTCCAGTTATTTTTACTGCTCATAGTAGCAGAAGTAAAACGTTCATAGTGGCCTAAATCTAAATCGGTCTCCGCCCCGTCATCAGTTACATAGACCTCACCATGTTGAAATGGATTCATGGTCCCAGGATCAACATTAATGTAAGGATCTAGCTTTTGAAAAGTCACTGTAAGACCCCGGCTTTCCATTAAGGCTCCGATAGCCGCTGAAGCCAAACCCTTACCTAGTGAAGAAAGAACCCCACCTGTTACAAAAATAAACTTTGTCTTTAGATTTTCTACTTTTCTCTCCATTTTTTCTACCACCGATGAGAAAATTTAGAGTTGGGGGTTAACTAACTCCCTTGTATTTATAAAAGCAAGCATAACCGAAAATACCAAACGTGAAGATAACACAGCCCAAACGGCCTGTCAAACAAGATATCACTTCTTCAAATCCCTGAGCCAAAGCAAAAATTTAATAGCACCAATTTAAGATCAGTGCCTCAAAAATGTTTCATAAGTTCCAAAATTGCCGAGTCATCAGGTTAGGATAAAATGGCAACTGGTAAATCAACTAATCACAAATCATTACCTGACATTTAAAATTGGCCCAGATTCACACACATGGCACTCACGTATTATTTCATTGCTCAAGTAAATTAGGAATAACATTAATCCATAGGATACCGGCTCCAAAATCAAATCTCTCAACAACGTCATCTATAGAAGGAATCAAGTATTCTTTTTTATTTTTCTCATCATAAACAACAAAAATATCATTACTACCCGTATTAAACACGTGCTTTATCTTGCCTATAACCTCTCCTTTAAGAGAACGAACTTCCAAACCAATGACCTGGT
>JAGHCL010000163.1 GCA_021160485.1 Candidatus Desulfofervidaceae bacterium | reverse complement strand
GATTGTATATGGCATGTCCTGGAAACTAAGTAATAGTTTGCGCCGTCGTCCTTTTCGCTGCGGCAAAAAACCCAGAAAGATAAAGGGATGGGTAGATACACCGGCAGCACTTAAGGCTGTAATAATCGCCGAAGCACCCGGAACAGGCACAACCTTTATACCGGCTTGGGTAGCCAGGTTGACTAAATGCACACCCGGATCAGAAATACAAGGAGTCCCAGCATCGCTTACTAGGGCTACATTCTTTCCTTCTTTAAGCAGGGCTATTAGTTTTTCGCCCTGTTTGACCCTGTTTTCTTCCCGATAGCTCAAAAGAGGGTTTTTTATCTCGTAATGATTCAGCAGTTTTCGGGTTTGACGGGTATCTTCGGCCGCAATCACATCTACTTCTTTTAAAATGCGCAAGGCCCGCAGGGTAATATCTTCAAGATTACCAATGGGGGTAGCGACAATATAGAGTGTTCCTGATTTATAAACAGAAGGCATTGCGAATAAGCTCTATTTGGTTTTTTTCTAAATCTATAGCCACTACATCAAATCTGGCCTTCAGCTCTTCCTTATTCAACTTCTTGAGGTAACACATTGCTACTTTTATCATCTGGTGCTGTTTGTGCTTGTCTACTGCTTCTTTAGCCAAACCAAAATAACCAGACCGTCGGGTCTTTACCTCTACAAACACAAGTGTGTCCTTTTCCCAGGCGATAATATCAATCTCACCCAACTTGTTTTGATAATTAGTAGTAACAATTTTATAACCCTGAGTCTTTAAAAACTCTTTCGCCAGACGTTCTCCCTCTTTCCCAATATCTTTTTTAGACCAGGGCCAGTTTAACTTCATCTTTTCAAGGCCAAAATACTGGGCACTTGCTTAACTTTAACACTATATTCCCTTTTCAACAATATCTTTATTGTGGCACTTATGAGGACCAAAGATTCACAATATAGGTAACAACCAGAAGGATGTAAAAATAGATTTACCCTAAATTATTTTACTTACTTTTAATTCAAATAGTTTTCCACCCCCCCAAATTTCTTGATATTTTGCTTTTTATTTTCTACTTCGTAAGTATTTCTTTATTATTTTTACTTGACAAAAGGCCAAGTTGTTCATAACTTTTCATATAAAAATGCAGGAGTGTTGATATGAAAAAGGTCAGACAGATAAAAAAGGCAGTTATTCCCGTGGCTGGCTTAGGCACACGCATTTTGCCTGCGTCTAAGTCTGTGCCTAAAGAAATGTTGCCAGTAGTTGATAAACCTTTAATTCAATATATTGTGGAGGAAGCCCTAGCTAGTGGAATTAAAGACATTATTTTAATTACTCGCCAGGGAAAATCTGCCATTGAAAACCACTTTGATACTGATTTTGAACTAGAGACGACCCTAGCTCAGAAAGGCAAGGGAGAGACACTGGCCTTAATTAAAAACATTGTGCAGATGATGAATATTATCTCTGTGCGCCAAAAGCAACCTCTTGGTCTTGGTCATGCTATTTTGTGTGCCAGACCTCTGATATTTGATGAACCCTTCGCCGTGCTTCTGCCCGACGATTTGGTAGATAGCGATATCCCATGTATTGGTCAATTAATAGAGATATATCAAGAGACAGCAGGACCTGTGGTAGCGGTAGAACGGGTGCCTAAAGAAGATATTTCCCGTTATGGGGTAATTAATCCTGAATGTGTGCGAGATGGCCTTTATAAAGCAAAGGGGCTGGTTGAAAAGCCTTCACCTGAAGAGGCTCCGTCTGATTTAGGTGTAATTGGCCGCTATATTCTTACACCAGAAATTTTTAATGTTCTTGAACACATTCCCTTTGGTCGAGGTGGAGAATTACAGTTGACGGATGCGTTAAACAGATTGGCCCAGATGAACACTGTTTATGCCTATGAATTCAGAGGTAAACGGTATGATGCTGGAGATAAATTGGGTTATTTAAAAGCAAATGTTGTATATGGACTCAAACATCCCAAGCTGAAAAAGCATTTTAAACAGTTCTTAAAAACCGTAGTGACTGAATGATAAATCTTACATAGTGAGAAGGTTAGAAAATCTTCCCATTTACTAATTTCACCATTTGGGCTTTGGCCCTGACATTATTTTATTGTCCCTGATTTTAACTTGTAACTTACAAACTCATTCATGCTTCTACACTTCCATGCATTCACCTGTTTCTCGGGCAATCTATTTGAGGGAAAAAAAGCTTTATATCCAAAACCGGAGTGCCATTAACTGCATCTAACCCTTCTACCCAGATGGTGTTCTTCTCTATTTTTAAGATTTTGACCAGTTCCAGTCCGATAGGGTTGGGACGGCTATGACTGCGGCTGGTGAAAACACCGGTCAATCCCCGTTCTCTGGCCATGCGTGGATATACTTCTAACACATCTCTTTTAGCCAGATGAAACCAGCACAACACCCAGATATAATCACCCGGACGCAGCCCCTTTATTGCCTTGACATACTCTGGGTTAATTATGATTTTTCCTTGGATGTGCGCTTCTTGCCCTTGTCTTGGGGCTTCCAAAGGAGTGGTGATAGGAGATTCAATTTTTCCTACAGGATAGAGTTTAATATCTTTCATCCCATACAGCTTTAAATTTTTGCAATTGGGAAAGAGTTAATGGTGTGATGGGGCCAAGGCAGCGTGCTGCCCAGCAAATTTTGGCCACATGTTCCAGACCATCCATGTAATTGAAGGCCTCAAATATATCTTTACCAAAAGCTACGGCCCCATGCCTTTCCAGGACGATAACTTTGCACTTGGATATAAGATTCAATAAGTTTTCAGGGACTTCTCTCGTTCCAGGAGTGCTGTAAGAGGCCATGCCGATTTTTAGCGGGATTGCCTCTGGTAGAAAGGGATAATCTAAGTGAAAACCGATTAAGGTTAAAGCAACAGTGTAAGGAGGATGAGCGTGGACAATGGCGTTTATTTCCGATCGGCGTTGGTAAATACATATATGCATGGAGATCTCAGAAGTGGGCTCTCCCTCTCCCTCAACGACCTTACCATCGGTATTTACTACTAACAAATCCGACGGTTGCAAAAAGGCCTTACTCATTTGGGTAGGAGTTACCAAAAATTTCCCTCCAGGGAGACGTATGCTGAGATTACCTGTACTTCCTGCCACCAGTCCCCGGTTGTATAAAGCCCGACCGACAGAAATCATTTGTGCTTTCAAAGTGTCTAAACTGAGCTCTTTTGACATCTTTTTAAACCTATCCTTTTTTAGGTAATGCTGTTTTGCGCCAGACGAAATAGATGCGTTGAAAGACAGTAATATTACTCAACAGGGCTAACACAGGAAGGATATAATTCAAAATGTTAAATAAAGCTCCTATCCCAAGCAAGATAATACGCTCTGGTCTTTCAATTAAACCCACATTGCACCTTTGACCTAAAAACACCTCTGCCCTGGCTCTTGTATATGAAGTGAGCAAACTACCAGCAATGACAAGAAGGGCACATAGGAATAAAAACAGGTTATGATTGAAATAATAGTAAAAACATAACCCAAAAAAAATGAGTAAGTCAGCATACCGGTCTATGACAGAATCCAAAAAGCCACCAAATTGAGATACCCTACCTGTGCTCCGAGCAATAGCACCATCAGCCATGTCGCAAAAACCCGCTAGAAAAATAAAAACTCCCCCGATTTTAAACAATCCCACAGCTAAGAAAAAACCAGCTATACCTGTAATCCCAAGACCTAAGAGGGTGCAGATATTAGGAGAAACACCCTTAGGGACGAATTTCATTATATATTTATCGAACTTTCCACCGAGTTTGGCACTTAACATAAGCCATTCCTCTTTTAGGTGTTAATAACACAAAGTTGGTTGAAAATAAAGCCCTATACAGGTTTTGGTTTCCACTTGGTAAAATGTAATACTAATGCCCAAGAAACAGAGAGTAAACCACTGATAAAAAATGCCCAGGCATACCCAAGGTGTTGATTAATAAGCCCCGCAAGACTTGCCCCTATAAAGGTGGAAAAAAGAAGAATTTTCCTGGTAGATAAGATATCGGCAAAGATGCCTAAAGGAAGCATAAGGAGCAAAGAAGCCAGAGAATAACAGCCAATCAGAAGACCAATTTGGTCATCACGAAGGCCAAAATCTTTTAGGAAAATAGGCAGATATGCCAGTATGGTCCAATAAACAACGGTGAAAAGAAAACGGGACAGATAAAAAGGGGTGACTCTTTGTTTCATAAAAATGTTTAGTTTATTCCCATTCCGGAACAGACCCAGCGAGTACTTTGAGCTTAATCGCCCTTACTTTTCGATAGACTTCTTCTGGTTTTCTGAGTTCACCGTTTACCGTCAGCAGGTCGTTTATTTTAATACCAAAGAGTCTTTCATTTTCTTCCAAATAAGGCAAGATGAGTTCCCAATCTGCCTGGGTAAGGGAGGCAAATTCCCCCCCGTTGAGCTGTTCTTTAACAAGTTTCCGGTGAGGGTCTCTGACATAGATAGCCCCACCCGAAGCAAGAGAAAAGAGATTAGAACCCGGATAGGGTGTAGGCTGTTCTCTTAAATTTCCTTTTTCATCGTATTCCATACCGTTAAGGATGACAAAACCACCGCCATTCAGAGGGTCGCCTGCCATGAAGGACTCAGCTAGATAATCAAGGGCCGTGCCGTTGATAACAACGCGAGGAGCACCTACAGCATTGATCAAAGGCCGCCCAGCGGCATTACCCAATACATACATTTCCCCACCTTTGGCTCCGTAAAGGAATGTCTGTCCTACATCACCATAAATAACGATTTTACCTGCGTTGGCTATTTGTCCCAACTGATCCTGGGCATTGCCATGAACATAGATTTCAAGACCATCTATCCCTGAACCAAGATAATCACCTGAGCTCCCATAGACATCAATGCGCACACCCTGTGTCTTTGGCCCCAGACCGCAGCCACAAAACCGCTGTCCCCGATAGCCATAAGCAATAAAACGACGCCAGCCTTTAAAATAGGCCTCACAGATTAACTTGGCATCACATTCGTCTCCCTCAGGAGGAAAATCCCAGGCATTGACTACGAGGACTTCTTCCCCCTTTGCTGGAGGTCTTAATGCCTTGCGGGTTTGCCAGTCAATCCGTTTATGACGGCCTGGTTGTTCCGTTGTAATCGGAGGAACCGCATCAAATATTTTATTTAACGCCTTATTGACTATCCATAAAAGCCAGCTTCTTTTTTTCGTTCCAGTAGGATAACGTCGGTCATTGAGCAAAGTGAGAAATTCTATTCCCCACTCCTTGTTTTCCTCGCTTGCAATAGCTTTTTCTGCTAGATTATCGCATATGCGATAAAAAGTTTCATAATCTAACTCTGGTATTTCTACGACAAACTTCTCAAATGCAGCTAAGGGAGAGGTATTACCTACATAATTGAGAATATTTTCTCCAACAGATGGTTGTTTTGTCGCCGTTTCTAATGAGACATTACTAGACCAAGGTTGTTGCTCTTTGGAAACAGACATGACCTTACCAAATTTATCCGTGCAGATAATTTCTCTTGCTTCCGGGCGCTCTCCTTGGGGCCTGACCGTAAAAATAAACGCACCTCCGTCCGTGTGGCTACCTCCCCGGGCATTCCAGTATTTGTCTGCCACCGGGCAAAAGCGTTTATCTTCTTCTGACAAGCTTCTTAAGGTAGCATCAATGGCCTGTTTTTCTGAAGCAATGAGGCCAATCTGGACTTCACCTCCGTCATATAGAGCAAAAACTTGAGGTCTGAGCATGGCAGTGTCAGTAATACCAATGAGTTGATAATAATTTTCATACGGTTCGTTGCGGGCGATGATGAAAAACCAGGGTCCGTCCGGCGAACCATGAATATGGCTGGTGTGAATGGCACGATAAATTTTTTGTTTTGTTTGAGGTAATAATTCAAAATCCAATTCGGTGGTTGGGGCCATAGCTTCAATAATGCATTCCAGTGGATAACCATAGACTCGGTTTAAAAGGTCAAAAATTAAAATGGAGACTTCTGTATCTGTAAGAAAAAGAGGAAATATATTGTGCTGTCTCAAATACTGAGCTACTGAATAGTAGTTAGCAAAATCTCCATTGTGTACTAGCGCTTCATGCATACCGGCAAAGGGATGAGCCCCAGCTGGATGCCAGACCTTACCTTTAGTAGGATAACGCTGATGGGCAATCCAGACATAAGCCTTAAAGTCTTCTAATTGGTAATACTGAACTACCTGTTCAGCATAGCCAACAATCTTAAAAATACACATATTGCGCCCGTGAGAGAGCACAAAGGCCTTTTTTTCTCCTAAAGCAGAATAAAAGTTGTGATTAATTTTATAAGTGTTCTGATACACAAATTCGTCTTCTGCCCTTCTTGGGTCTAACCTTTCTAGACCATTTTGTTCAATAAACGCCTTTAATACTTCCGGTTTTACCCTGACAAAATAACGTATCACATCTGGTGGCTTTATTTCTAAACCAGGCAAATCACGGTAATCACCAATAGTCTTTACCTTTTCTGCTTTATCAATTTGAAAGAACGGTTTAATAAATTTTTCTTCCAACTGGGTTTGCACGCTTGGGTCCAACAGAGCGATCTGATAAAGATAGTCATTTTCTAATATTTCTTGGGTTACCCCCAGGGCTTTAGGGGATAAGCCTACAGCTGCAATACCACCACCCTTTCCATTTCCACGATTGTGCATCTGGATAGATGGGTAAAAGATGTGTCTACCGCTTACAGGTATATTGCAGGCAAAACCAATTACTCCACAACCACCTTCTTCAGTTTCAAGTTTATAAAGTTCAGTAGAAGAGGGCAATTTACGGCGAGCCCTTATGATTTGTTTTATGATTTCACTTTTGAGCATCTTTCTGTTCTTCATCATTCATTACCCATTGCTTCTTTATTCCACTCTTCTAAATAAACAAGGCAGTCTGTTCTTCCTACGAGCTCGGTAATGCTGCGCATACCCAAGCGTCTTAAAATATCAATAAGTTGTAGATACCAAGCATGAAAGAGGTTTATAAGGCGCTGGGTTGCCCATTCAAGGTCTACCATCGCTGATAGTTTGGGATCGGTCGTGGCTATACCGCGTGGACAGCCTTTAAACCTTTCACAATGAGTGCATCTTAAACATTCCAATGCTACCAGCTCGGATGTTCCCGTAACCACACCGTCTGCTCCCAGCGCAATTGCCTTAGCAATATCATAGGCAGTTCTTATTCCTCCACTTGCGATAACTACCACTTCGTCTCTTATCCCTTCTTCTATAAGAAAGCGATGCACTTTGGGAATGGCCAGTTCTAAAGGCATGGCAATATTTTTCTTGGCGATGTCAGGAGCTGCTCCGGTTCCACCATAACCGCCGTCCAGATGGATAATATGAGCACCGGCATAATAACTTCCTACCGCCACCATATCTACATCTACTGGTGTGGAAACCTTAACAGAAATTAAGGCTTCTGGATTAACTTCTTTAATCCAATCAATATGCTTTTTGTGGTCTTCTACTGAATACACACTATGAAAAGGAAAAGGTGAAAAAAGAGACATGCCAGGTACTGACTGACGCATACGGGCTACAGCCGGCGTTACCTTGTCTCCCAAAAGATGTCCCCCTAGACCTGGTTTTGCCCCTTGCGCATATTTAAATTCTACAATCCGAGCCCGTTTAATCGTTTCTTCTTTAACACCAAACAGACCCGTAGCTATTTGGGTAATTACATAGTCTTTATAGGGAATCAATTCGTCTGGATATCCTCCTTCACCAGTGCAGGTAAAGGTATCCCAGGCCATACTCGCACGCGCCCGGGCCAATATCGCTGTTAAACTGATAGCCCCAAAGGACATTCCACCGCCATACCAGGGCACACTTATAGTTACCTGTGGCCGACCATCGTTGCGCCGGTTGAGGTCAATACTCGTAGAAATATCTTCTTCTGGAGGTAAAGGCTGTGCATTTTTTTCTTCTATTTCGAACCTAAACCGTAGGCGGTCAAAACCACCACCAGAATTGCCAACTTTATACTCCAGACCTTCAGGCACCTGCCCGGTTTCGGCTTGATACCAGGTGCTAAGGAGCAAATCAGCCGTCCAGCGATAGTCACCAATGGTGCTAACAGTAGGGTTTTCTATCAAAGTTAGGGCATCTTCGGGGCACTTTTCTATGCAGTAATGGTCAGTTTCTTTACAGCTGAATCCTATACACCGATATTCCCTCGGAGAACGGACTTTTTTCTTTTTACCCACAAATTCATGAACCCCATAAGGACAGAGCTT
>JAGHCL010000153.1 GCA_021160485.1 Candidatus Desulfofervidaceae bacterium | reverse complement strand
GTTTCTTTACATGAGAAGAGATGTGGAGTAGCAGAAATGAGATATTTGCTTAAACACCGAGATAAAGACAAAAAGGCCCAGCAAAAACTGAAAGAAATGATAGATTATGATATACAAATACGTAGATTTCTGGAAGAGACTTTCGGCATTCCCCCAAACGAACACGATTTTTATCTGGGACGGCCGTTAAGTCTCCTAGTCAATTTGTATCAAAGTGAGGAATAAAGCCATATTTTTGGTAAATAGATTGGGCGGTTTTAGATTTGATAAAGTCCAAAAATTTTTGGGCACTTTCCGGATGAGGAGCGCATTTTAAGGATGTGATGAAATAGTTGACTTTGTTTCTCTGATCCAGTAATTCTCCTGGCTCTACCATTTCCACTTTTAGCCCTTTTTTTCTTGCTTCAGCCACCTCTGTTGCCCAAACAGGACCTACATCCACTGTGCCTTTGCGGAGACGTAAAGGTGTTTCCCGATGATGCACAACGGTGAAAATAGTAGTCCCTTCGGCCCTTTTCTCTTCCATGATCCGATATACCAGTGTTTCTCCTCCTGCCTCCCGATACATGTTGACAATATGAATGCCAATATCTTCCAATTCTGGATTGGGTTGAGAAATCCTTACTTCGTCTTTTCCTAAATCTAAGACCGAAGCTATTCCCAATGGATTGCCTTCCCTGACCATTAATACAATTCTGTTGTGTAAATAAATAAAATAGTCACTTTTTCTGATAAGCTCATTTTTTTCTAGTACATGCATGGCTTCTTCACTGACGGCAGCATAGACATCCGGTGTGCCAGGGAGAATTTTATCTTGAAAGACTGCGCCTCCGGCCAGAATTTGTTTTAGTTCTAAACCCGGAGGTAAGGTTTCGTAGAAAATATGCTTTATTTCAGGATATGATTGTTGAAAGGCGCCAAGCAACTCTTCCATGACCATAAACTGGTTGCCAGCGACGAAGAGGATTAAATCAGCCCTGTCAAGATATGCAAGATTGTGGATGTCATCACTCCGATTGGCTGGAATAACCGGCCATTTTCCCATTTTTTTACTCCTCTTTATTACCTCCTTATGATAAAATTCCAGGGATGTCAAGATGAGAGACAGCTTAGGGAGAAGGATAGTGCAAAGTATAGGAATATGTGTTTAAATTATCCCAACCAAGTTTAGGAGGAGATCTCATGAAGTGGGAAACAATAATGATTGTTTTTATTACTGTATTTTTGGCTGAATTAGGAGATAAAACCCAGCTTGCTACATTTATTTATGCGGCTAAATACCAAAAGGTGTTTCCTGTTTTCTTAGGGGCTTCTCTGGCTTTGATTTGTTCTTCTTTCTTAGGTGCTTATATAGGTGGATATTTAGGAAGATATCTTCCTCAATCTTTGGTGAAGATTTTTGGCGGGTGTTTGTTTATTCTCATAGGACTTATTATGATTTTAAAACGCTGAATAATCCTTTTTATAAATTATCTGACGTGTCTTTACATAAAAGGATGAGCTTAGTTTTTGCCTTTTTTAATACTCCTTTTTCTCCTTTATAAGCACAAAACTTCAGGGCTTCTTTTACCGGAAACCATCGTACTTCTTCTGTTTCAAAATCGTGTTTAGTAATATCTCCGTCTATGGCCTTTATTAAAAAGAAGTGCACTTTCTTTTTAACTTTTACTTTTTCTAAGGGGTGGTAAAACCAGTAATGAATTGTATCAATCTTTTCCAGAATTTCCCCTTCTAGCCCTGCTTCCTCTTTCACTTCCCTCAAAGCTGCTTCTTCTATCTTTTCGGTAGGCTCCACCCAGCCTTTAGGTAAACTCCAAACCTCTTGATTACGAAATGTTTTATGCCGACAAAGCACTACTTCAGGTTTTTTGTTTCTACATTGATAAACTACACCACCAGCTGATACTTCAATTTTAATTCTAGAAGACATCTCTTTCCCAATATTCGGCGCAGGCCGTTTCTGATTCCCAAACGGTGACTTTTTTCATGGAAACATGAGGTGGAAGGTGTTTTTTTAAAAAGTGAAAAATATACCGAGCAATATGTTCTGACGTGGGATTTTCTTTATCAAAAGGAGTTAAATCATTCAAATAAGTGTGATCTAATCTCTCCAGACATTTTTTGACTAATGATTTTAATTCCTTAAAATCTATAAGTATTCCTTCTTTATTCAATTCGTTTCCTACTACATAGACTTCTACTTTCCAATTGTGACCATGTAAGGTTTCACATTTTCCCCGATAATCACGCAGCCTATGGGCCGCAGCAAAATGAGAGATGATTCTTAATCCATACATATTATTTTTTTTAATGTAAAATGAAATATTAGTCAACTTTTTATTGAGGGTATTTGAAAAAACTATCTGTAAACATCCTACACCGACTGCAAATTTTTAAGCAAATGGCGGCAGGTAAAAAAAATTAATTTCTGCTGACAACGTTTCTCACCCTTGACCTTATTGCTGATGGAATGTAAAAAAAACAACACTCTGTGAAGAGGAGAATGCAGTGAAAATATTTTCGGCAGATGAAATTCTTCAAAAGCTTCTAGAGAGTAAGAATCCTTATTGGGATTCTTATTTAGCCATGTATTCTAGTTTATGGGGAGGTGTGGTTACCGATCCTGGTTTGATGCTTGTGCCTATTGATGATCATATGGTTCACCGGGGAGATGCTGTTTTTGAGGTGATTAAGTGTCGGTATGGCCGCATTTATCAGTTTAATGCTCATTTAGAGCGTTTAAAGACCTCAGCAGAGGCCGTAGGTATTGTGCCTGCTTTATCCTTTGCTGAAATTAAAAATATCGTCCGGGAGACAGTCCAATTATCTTGTGTCCAGGATTGCGTTATCCACATTTATCTTTCTCGGGGACCAGGAGGGTTTACAGTCAATCCCTTTGAAAGTAAAAGTAGCCAGCTCTATGTAGTGGTTACTAAATGGCAACCACTCCCACCAAGATTTTACGAAGAGGGAGTAAAGGTTGTGCTTAGTCATATTCCGGTAAAACCTAGCTTTTTTGCCAGAATAAAATCATGCAATTACCTGCCTAATGTGTTGATGAAAAAAGAAGCGCTGGAGGTCGGGGCAGATTTTGCCGTCGCTTTAGACGAAAAAGGTAATCTGGCAGAGGGTGCTACAGAAAGTATCGGCTTAGTATCGGCAGACGGATATTTGAAATTTCCCCAATTTGAAAGGATTCTAAAAGGAATTACTTTACAAAGGGCAGCATTTCTGGGTCAAAAGCTAAAACAAAAAGGATTGATAAAAGATATCCTTTTTTGCCCTATTCCTTTGAAGGAAGTGTATAAAGCAAAGGAAATTTTTTTGTTTGGGACAACAGTAGATATTTTACCAGTAACTTTATTTGAAGGGAAAACTGTTGGTGCTGGAACACCCGGGCAAATTTTTAGAGCTCTCAAAACCCTTTTTGAACAAGATTTATTTTCTGATGAAGTATCCGAACCTATTTGGCAAACGTCAGGGGAGAAGCGGGAATAGAGACAATAAAAGTAGTTCCTTCTGCTGGTTTGCTTTTGAATGAAATTTTGCCATGATGGGCATTAATAATTTTTTTCACAATGGCTAATCCCAAACCAGTTCCCCTTGCCTTGGTGCTAAAAAAGGGTTCAAAAATTTTTTCTTTATATTCTTCTGGAATGCCAGGTCCCTGGTCTATTATTTCTATCACTACCCAATTTTTTTGAAAAAAAACATTTATTTTTACCGGTTTATCTGGTGCTGCCTGCACAGCGTTATTGATTAAATTTATCAAAACTTGTTTGAACCGATCTGGATCTACCTTTACCTGGGGGATACGGGTAAGAAAATTTAATTGGATATCTGCTTTACTCCCTACACTAATAAGGTTTATTACCTCCTTTAAAAGTGGTTCTATTTCAATGGTTTTTAATTTAATCTGAAGGGGTTTAGAAAAATCTAGAATTCCATGGACCATATCTCCCATCCATTTGGTTTCTTTAAGTATGATATCCAGCTTTTTCCAGCTTGGGTCTTTAGGAGAAAAATTTTTCTGAAGCACATTAGCAAATCCTCCAATAACTACAATTGGTGTTTTTAACTCGTGTGCAATAGCTGCAGCCGCTTTTCCCAAGAGAGCTAGATGTTCAGCTTGCTTAGATTTTTCTTTTTCTGTTCTTTCTTTATTTACCAAGAAACCAGTAATGATACCAAACAGATAAAATAGTCCTATTTCGCCCACAAAGTCTATTTTGTTGAAAAAAATGAGGGTAGAAACAGGTAACGAAATTAATACTGCAAAAGAGGCACATAATATTCCACCTAGCAACCCTCCTAAGAGGCTTCCCATAAATATGGGGAGATAGTAAAGTCGAAATAGAAGACCTTGATAGTCAGATGGTGCGTATTTTTCTAAAAAATAGATGCATAGAAAAAGACCAAAGATACCTCCCCATTTGATATATCGGGGGAAGCCGATTTGCCAAAAGGTGATACTCTTATTTAATTTGTTCACGTTTAGAGAAATTAACAAATATCGTGTCTTCTGTCAAAAAAATTTTTAATTTTATTGACATGTTTTAAATCCCAGCTTATTATCTCACTTACACCTGTGGTTTGACCAAGGAGGTATAAATGTTAACTAAAATACTCTTCCCGACAGATTTTTCTCCTCAGGCAGAAAAACTGTTGGAAGCATTACCTATCTTCCAAAAGGTAGGTACAGATGAAGTTGTATTGGTGCATGTGGTAAGTTCTGTGATTGCTTTAGATTGGCCAGAATTAAACCCCAATTTTTTGGTAGACTTACAAAAGAGTGCCTCAAATGCACTAGATACAAGAGCAGAAAAGTTGAAAGCAAGTGGCTTTAAGGTCAAGACAAGAGTTGAACTAGGTAATCCTTTTAAAGAAATTTTACGTGTGGCTGAAGAAGAAGAGGTGAAGTTAATCATCATGGGAGCCCATGGTAAAGGGTTTGTTTCAGGACTGGTTTTAGGGAGTGTGACCAATAATGTTTTGAAATATAGTAAGATCCCGGTATTAGTTTACAAATTAAAAGTGATAGAGGCGTTTGATAAGTTTGCCTTTCAATTTGTAAACGAACGTTTGTTTAAAAAGATATTATTTCCTACTGATTGGTCTCCGTGTGCAATGAGTGCTATCCAATATATTCTTCAGTTAAAACCAGGAGGAGTGCAGGAAATAGTCGTTTGCCGGATTGTGGACGAAGATAAAGTAAAAAATGTATCAGAAGAAAAATTGGCAAAGATTTTGAGAGAAAATGAAGAAAATCTTGTGCAATTGAAAAATGATTTAGAGGCGCATGGTTTGAAGATAAAGCCCATTTTGAAAGTAGGTAAACCTGCCTTAGAAATTGCCCAAATTGCTGAAGAAGAAGATGTCTCCCTTATTACTATGGGATATCATGGTAAGGGTTTTTTTAAAGGGATGTTACTAGGGAGCGTATCTACTAAAGTTTTAGAACTCAGCAAACAGCCCATTTTATTTGTCCGGGGGAAATGAGCTGTCAGACATTCTTGGTATTCTCAATTGGTGTTTAATCAAAAGGAGGTAATGGTTCATGAAAAAGACAGTCAGTAAAGTGGTTTTGGCTTATTCTGGAGGACTGGATACTTCGGTTATTCTGCGATGGTTAAAAGAAAAATATGAGTGTGAAGTCGTTGCCTTTGTAGCAGACATAGGCCAAGAGGAAGAACTGTCTGGGTTGGAAGAAAAAGCCAAAGCTACTGGGGCTGATAAGTTTTATATGGTTGATCTAAAAGAAGAATTTGTGCGAGATTTTGTCTTTCCAGCCTTTCGTGCCAATGCTGTGTATGAGGCAGGTTATCTTCTTGGCACTTCACTTGCCCGACCGGTGATTGCCAAAAAGCAGGTGGAGATTGCAATTGAAGAGAATGCTGATGCCGTTGCCCATGGAGCTACAGGTAAGGGTAATGACCAGGTGCGGTTTGAACTAACCTATATGGCCTTAGCACCACATTTAAAGATTATTGCTCCTTGGCGGGAATGGAAGTTTAAGGGACGCACCGATTTGATTTCTTATGCCCAGAAGAAGAAAATCCCGGTAGAGGCAACTCAAGAGAAGCCATACAGTATGGATAGGAATCTGCTTCACATCAGTTATGAAGGCGGTATTCTGGAAGACCCATGGGTGGCACCACCAGCCGATATGTTTAAATTAACTGTAAGTCCAGAAAAGGCACCGGATGAACCCGAAGAAGCCGTTGTTACCTTTGAAAAAGGCAATCCGGTAGCTGTCAATGGGCAAACACTTAGTCCAGCAGAGTTGCTTAACTATTTAAACAAGATAGGAGGCAGGCACGGTATCGGGCGCTTGGATATTGTAGAAAACCGCTTTGTAGGCATTAAGTCAAGAGGTGTATACGAAACACCTGGAGGCACTATCCTGAGGGTTGCCCATCAGGCTTTAGAGACAATTACCATGGATAGGGAGGTAATGCATTTAAGAGATAGTCTTATGCCCCGCTATGCGGAGTTAATCTATTATGGCTTCTGGTTTTCACCAGAAAGAGAAGCCCTACAGGCATTTATGGACAAAGCTCAAGAAAATGTTACCGGCGAGGTAAGGTTGAAGCTTTATAAGGGCACCTGCACGGTTTTAGGCCGAAAGGCTCCTTATAGTCTCTATTTGCCAGAACTTGCCACCTTTGAGGCTGGCACAGGTTATACTCCTAAAGATGCAGAAGGTTTTATAAGATTACATGGATTACGACTTAAGGTATGGCAACAAAGGGAGAAGTAGGATGTCCAAACTTTGGGGAGGTAGGTTTAATAAAGAAACATCCCGGCTGGTAGAGGAATTTACGGCCTCTATTTATTTTGATAAACGGCTTTATAAACAGGATATTGCTGGTAGTATCGCTCATGTCAAAATGCTAGCAAAACAAGGGATTGTTCTACCAGAAGAGGCAGAACAGATTATTGCTGGTCTGGAAGAAATAAAGAGAGAGATTGAAACAGGCCAGTTTCAATTTAATCCATCTGATGAAGATATCCACATGGCAATTGAACGTGTCCTCCGAGTAAAAATTGGCCGTGTAGCCGCTAAATTACATACTGCCAGAAGCAGAAATGATCAGGTTTGTCTAGACATGAGGTTATATCTTAAAGAAGAAATTGAGGAAATTAATATAAGTATCCTGAATTTGATAAAAAGTTTGTTAACAACAGCCCAAAGACATTTAGAAGTCATTTTGCCTGGCTATACCCATTTGCAACGAGCTCAACCTGTGCTTCTTTCTCATTACTTGTTGGCTTACATAGAAATGTTAAAGCGAGAGAGGGATAGGTTTCAAGATTGTTATAAAAGAGTAGATGTAATGCCCCTGGGAAGCGCTGCCCTGGCAGGCACAACTTTCCCTATAGACAGGCACTATGTAGCAGAGCTACTGGGTTTTAGTCAGGTAAGCACCAATAGTATAGATACGGTGAGTGATAGGGATTTTATTTTAGAATTTCTAAGTGCTTCGGCCATTTTAGCTGTTCATCTTAGTCGTATGGCGGAAGAGTTAGTCTTATGGTCTTCGCAGGAGTTTGATTTTATAGAAATAGATGATGCTTTTTGTACAGGTAGTAGTATTATGCCCCAGAAAAAAAACCCAGATGTGGCTGAGCTTATTCGGGGTAAAAGTGGCCGGGTTTTTGGAAATTTAATCGCCCTTTTAACCGTAATGAAGGGATTGCCTCTAACTTATAATCGGGATATGCAGGAAGATAAAGAACCCCTGTTTGATACGATTGATACAGTTAAACCTGCCCTGAAACTATTAGCCGAAATATGGCAAAATATTAAAATTAAAGAAAAAAATATGCTTAAGGCTACCCAAAAAGGCTTTTTGCTTGCTACAGATTTAGCTGATTATCTAGTAACCAGGGGATTACCTTTTCGGGAAGCCCATCAGATAGTAGGAGAAATGGTAAAGTATTGTCAGGAAAAAGGCAAAGAGTTGGAAAACTTGACCCTAGAAGAAATGAAGGGTTTTTGTAATTTAATCGGTGAAGACGTAAAAGAAGTGTTAGATGTCAAAAAGGCTATAGAACGGCGTAGAGCATGGGGGGGCACGGCCTTAACCGAAGTAAAACGGCAGATTGAGCACTTAAAGAAAGAACTAAAATAGGTGTGAAAAGACTTTAAGTATAGATGGCTAGACAAGTAAAAACGTGGAAGCGTAAATGAGTAAATAGGTAGATGAATTAAAATGTTCAAAGTTTAATGTTCAAGCTTAAAATGTAGTACGTAGAACAGTAAGACAGTGAGAAAGTGAAAAGGCAAATTTATTTGACGATTAAACGCATTATCACATATACGCATTATTTACTGCGCGTATCTGTGCGAATTTACCTTCTGATTAACTTGTTTTTTCTTCTTGCTTGTGGGGTAAAAACCCCTCCGGTTATGCCCAAGACAGAGTTCAGGGTAAAGATATATAGTTTCAAAGCAATCTGTGAGGATGGTAAAATCAAGTTGAACTGGAAGTATGAAGGCACAGGAATAAAAGCATTTAAAGTAATGCGATTGTGTGTTCCTTTAGAAGAGAATATTTGTGAAGGTTGCCCTTTAAGGTTACAAGAAATTGCTCAGATTAAACCAGACACTCAAGCAGAAATGACCTGGTTTGATTTGGAAGCAAAGGGAGGTTATCGCTGTCGGTATCAGATTTGTGCCGTTTCTGAAAATCAAGTAGAAAAATGTAGTGAGATTGTTCAAGTGGTGACAGAATATAAATAAAAACCCTAATCCTTTCTACTATATCTTCGCAAGAGGATAGTTGATTCCAGAACATTATTAAAGCTTTGGTATGTATAAATGTAGTTCTTTAGCTCATTTACGGGTTGCCTGTTTTAATTAGTGTATTCCAGTCCTATTTATGAAGTTTTGTAACTTTAATTTCATCCCTTTTGAAAAATGGGTTTCAATGTGGTATGAAGAATTGGGGAATTGAAACTCTGGCCGAATTAGGTTATAAACTTTGTTTAAATTTACGCAGTAATAAGGGAGTAAAATGCATAATTTTTCCTACAAAGATGGTGAGCTTTACGCAGAGGATGTGCCTTTGCAACAAATTGCTGCCGAAGTGGGGACGCCATGTTATGTTTATAGTCAGGCGACTCTAACCCGCCATTTTAAGGTATTTGATGAAGCATTTGCTGAAGTTCCCCACCTTATTTGCTATTCAGTAAAAGCCAATAGCAACATTGCTGTAATCCGTCTTTTGGCCGGGCTAGGTGGAGGAGTAGATATTGTTTCAGGAGGAGAGTTGTTTAGGGCCTTAAAGGCTGGTGTGTCTCCACAAAAAATTGTTTTTTCAGGTGTAGGCAAGACAGAATCAGAAATTAAAATGGCTTTGGAAGCTGGTATTCTTATGTTCAATGTGGAGTCTGAAGCAGAACTTGAGGCCATCCATCAGGTGGCAGCAGAAATGAAAAAAAAGGCACCTATTGCCCTTCGGGTTAATCCAGATGTTGACCCTAAAACCCATCCCTATATTTCTACCGGGTTGAAAAAAAATAAGTTTGGTATTGATATAACGGTGGCCAAAGAACTTTATTTAAAAGCAGCCCAAATGCCTTATTTAGAAGTAATAGGTATTGACTGCCATATTGGTTCACAGTTGACCACCCTTTCCCCTTTTGTGGATGCTTTAAATAGGATAAAGAAACTTTATAAAGAACTTTCCCATGAGGGTATAAATCTACGTTACCTTGATATGGGAGGGGGGTTGGGTATTCCCTATCATGAAGAAGAGCCTCCTCATCCCATAGAATATGCTAAAGTGATTATAGAAGCGGCTAAGGACCTGCAATGCACCTTGATTTTTGAACCCGGACGCGTTATCGTGGGTAACGCAGGTATTTTGTTGACTAAGGTGCTTTATCTAAAGCAAAACCGAGAAAAAAATTTTATTATTGTTGATGCTGCCATGAATGATCTGGCCCGGCCAAGCTTATACGGGGCTTATCATGATATTTGGCCAATAAGACAGAAAGAGAGACCTTATATCGTGGCCGATGTGGTTGGCCCTATCTGTGAGTCAGGTGATTTCCTGGCAAAAGACAGGAAAATACCAGAAGTGAAAAGCGGTGAATTGCTGGCTGTAATGAGTGCGGGTGCTTATGGCTTTGTCATGAGTTCTAACTATAATTCTAGACCAAGGGTTCCAGAAATCTTGGTTAATAAAAATTGTTACTGGGTAATTAGACAGCGGGAGACTTATGAAGATTTAGTTAGGTTAGAAGCGATACCTGACTGGTTGTAATAAGTTCTAGGATAAAAGATGTTCAGAATTACATTTTACAAAATGACAGGCAGTGGTAACGATTTTATTTTAATAGATAATCGTAAAAGACAGCTTAAAGATTATGATTTTGCCGAATTGGCACTTAGACTTTGCAATCGCAAATGGGGCGTTGGAGCGGATGGCCTGATTATTTTGGAAGACAGTGATAAAACTGATTTTAAATGGCATTTTTTTAACGCTGACGGCAGTGAAGCAGAGATGTGTGGTAATGGGGGACGATGTGCAGCTAGATTGGCTTATATATTGGGCATGGGTGGAGATAAACTTTCTTTTGAAACCAAGGCGGGTGTAATTCATGCTGAGATAGACAAAAATAGAGTTAAACTGGCAATGACCCCTCCCCAGGATTTATGTTTACATCTTAGCTTACCCTTGGAAAGCGAAGTAATCAGTGCGCATTTTATCAATACTGGTGTGCCCCATACAGTGCTCTTAGTAGAAGACTTAGAAAATGCCCCTGTGGTTTCGTTAGGGAGACAAATCAGATTTCACGAATATTTTCAGCCAGCCGGAACGAATGTAAATTTTGTTAGAGTGATTTCTCCAAATGCCATCCAAATTCGCACTTACGAACGTGGTGTAGAGGATGAAACTCTGGCCTGTGGCACCGGTTCTGTGGCTAGTGCCCTTATTGCCTTTAAACTCGAGTTGGTGAAACCACCCGTAAAAGTAGGGACGAAAAGTGGAGAAATATTAGAGGTTTTCTTTACCCCTGATTTTTCGGAAGTATTTTTGAAAGGGGAGGCCCGGCTGATTTGCCAAGGGGAAATATATGAAGAAGTTTTAAAATAAAAAATTTCTTTATGGAGGCAATCATGTTTAAAGGTGCAATTACTGCTTTAGTAACACCTTTTAAAGATGGTGAGATAGATGAAGAAGCATATCGGAATTTGATTGAATGGCAAATAGAGCAGGGGATAAATGGACTAGTGCCAGTAGGGACAACAGGGGAATCTGCTACTCTCTCCCATGAGGAACACCGGCGAGTGGTAAAGATTTGCGTAGAGACGGTAAAAAAACGAGTGCCAGTTATTGCTGGAGCTGGTTCAAATTCCACCAGAGAGGCCTTAGAATTGGTAGAATTTGCTAAATCTGTAGGAGCTGACGCTGCTCTTCTGGTCACGCCTTATTACAATAAACCTACCCAGGAGGGACTTTATCAACACTATAAAACCATTGCTGAAGAAACGGGTTTTCCTCTTGTGCTTTACAATGTACCTGGGCGCACCAGTGTTAATCTTTTACCTCAAACCGTTGCCCGCCTGGCAGAGATAGAAAACATCGTTGCCATTAAAGAGGCCTCCGGTTCTCTCAAGCAAATTAGCGAAATTATTTCTCTCTGTGGTGATAAAATTACAGTGATTTCTGGTGATGATTTCACAGTCTTACCCACCCTTGCTGTTGGTGGTATGGGTGTAATTTCAGTGGTTAGCAATGTTGCTCCTCAGGATATGGCGGCTCTGTGTCAAGCCTTTTTTGATAAAGACAGAGAGAAAGCCCAAGATTTACATTATAGGCTCTTCCCTTTGGCACAGGCAATGTTTCTGGAAACCAATCCCATTCCAGTAAAAACGGCTCTAGGTTTAATGGGTAAAATTAAGCCAGAATTAAGACTGCCCTTGGCACCTATGTCAGAG
>JAGHCL010000118.1 GCA_021160485.1 Candidatus Desulfofervidaceae bacterium | reverse complement strand
TTCCTTACCGCCTTCACCTGCTAGAAGCACTACAGGATAGAACAACCAACACATTACAGTCCAGATTGTGTAAAATACCTTCATTTTCTCACCCCCTTTTGTTTCAATTTTGAAACACACAAGGGTAAAATATATAAAAAAAATAAAAAAGTCAAGAAAATTTTCCAGGGGAAATTTAAAAATTCAGGTATTTCTTGACTAAATGAAGTTCTATTTCTCGTCTGTGGGTGTTTACATTGATTACCTTTACCCTTACTCTGTCACCAAAACGGAAAGTATTATGAGTGCGTTTTCCCACAAGAGAGAAAGTGCGTTCATTAAAAAGATAGTAATCATCATGAAGGGATGACACCCTGACCAAGCCTTCAACAAATATGCTGTCCAATTCTACAAAAAAGCCAAAGGTGGTTACTCCTGAAATGACACCATCATATTCTTCCCCAATTTTGTTTGCCATAAACTGCACTCTCAATCTATCTACCATTTCTCTTTCTGCCTCCATAGCAATGCGCTCTCTTTCTGAAATGTGCTGAGAGATGGTTTCTAGCTTTCTTATCCACTTTTCTTTCGGTTTGCCTTCTCGCAGTTGTTTTTTTAAAAGTCTGTGGACCACCAAATCTGCATAACGGCGAATAGGAGAAGTAAAGTGGGTATAGCAGTTAGAGGCCAAACCAAAATGCCCAATATTATAAGGATTGTAGCGGGCCTGTTTTAATGAACGCAGCAGGAGGCGATTGACCAAAAACTCATGTGGAGTGTCTTTGACTTCTGTAAGTAATTTTTGAAAGTCCAGAGGAGTATATTCCTTAGTCTTGGGAAGGCTATATCCAAGCGTTTCTATAAATTTAGCAAAGGCGACCATTTTTTCTCCACTAGGTCTATCGTGGACACGATATACCATCGGCCAGCCTTTTTCTGTTAAATGGGTGGCCACAGTTTCATTAGCAACAATCATAAATTCCTCAATAATTCTGTGCGAAAATAACCTTTCTGCCCTAATGATGTCTGTTGCATGTCCGAGCAAGTCAAGCATTACCTCTGGTTCTGGCAAATCAAAATCCAGACTGCCCCGGTTGATACGGCGCTGGCGTAAAATCTCAGCCAATTCTGCCATATAATGAAGAGCACGCAGGATGCGTTTGCTTTTTATGATTTTTGTATCTCCATTCAGAACAGACTGCACCTGACGATAAGTCAATCTTGCCTTACTTTGAATAACACTTTCATATATGTCATAATTAATGAGTTCTCCTTGTTTGTTAAACCGCATTTCTACAGTCATAGCCAGACGGTCTTCCCTGGGATTTAAACTGCAAATATCCTGGGAGAGGCTAAAAGGAAGCATGGGTAAAACCCTATCCGGGAAATACACGCTGTTACCTCGCAGGTAGGCCTCTTCATCCAATATAAATCTGGGAGTAACATAATGAGCTACATCAGCAATGGCTACATAAAGCCTGTAACCACCTTTTTCTTTCTTTATACCTACAGCATCATCAAAATCTCTTGCTTTCTCACCGTCAATAGTGAATAGGGTAAGTTTTCTTAAGTCCCGTCGTTCGCCAACAGAAGTAACTTCCAATGCGGCTCCTTCTGCTTCTTTAATGGCCTGTTCAGAAAAACTTCTGGGAAAGTCATATTTATAAGTCACAATTTGTGCTTGGGTGCTAGCTAAGGATTCATCTCCTAATATTTCTACGACCTTAGCAAGAGCGCCGCGATTGGGACTAGGATAACGCACAATTTCTGCCACTACCATCTGGCCAGAAGCAGCTTCTTTGGCCCAAGATAGAGGCACAACCACCTCGGTGGTAAAACGTTCTTCTTCTGGAAGGAGAAATCCAACTTGGCCATCTGTTTCAAATCTGCCTACTATATATTTATTTTTTCTTTCCAGAATGCGAACAATTTCTCCTTCACGTAATCTTCCCCGGCGGCGTTTTTCCAAACGGACAACCACTCTATCACCGTGCATGGCTTCTTTTAAATGTCTAGGACTGATAAAAATGTCTCTCTTTCCTTCTTCATCCGGGATAACAAAGCCATAGCCATCAGGATGACAAGAAAGGCGTCCGACAACCAGGTTCATCTTTCGAGTTAACCCGTATCTTTTACTGCTGATTTGGATAATCTCTCCCTGCTTTTCTAAATCTGTCAGCAATTCTTGCACTCGATCCTTTTGACCCGTTAATCCAAAATGCCGGTATATTTCCCGCAAAGTAATAGGTCTTCCGACACGGGCCATGTATTTTAAAACACCATTGGGGGTAAATGTTTCTTTTTTCTTCTTTCTTGCCATAATAACCCTTTCCTAAAAATTACTATCAACTTTAACAGATAAACATTCCTAAAGCAATAAACCTGGTATATAAGACTGTTTTATCCCTTCATGTGCAGCGATAGTGTAAAAAATAAGGTGTGTTATGATATAATGCCTGAATAACATCATATAAAGTGTGTTTAATTTTTATTTAAAGTGTTTTTTTACTACACTTGTATGTTTTTTGTTTCCTCAAAGAGGATTGGAAGTTATTTAATTTGACAACAGTTAAGATGGCCTGTAATTTAAGGATAAAAAGGAGAAATTTTAAAAATGCCTGGTTATATTCAAATTTACACTGGAAATGGAAAAGGTAAGACAACAGCAGCATTGGGATTAGCTCTGCGAGCGGCAGGGGCAGGGTTAAAAGTGTTTATTGGCCAATTTTTGAAAACAAAAACTTGTAGTGAACATAAGGCTTTAGAAAGGTTTAAAGATTTGATCACCGTGATTACCTTTGGCCGGCCTGGATTTGTTACTGTTCCAACTGAGGAAGATAAACTTCTGGCAGAAGAAGGATGGAAAACCTGTGCTCAGGCTATTCACTCTGGTCAATATAGCTTAGTGATCATGGATGAAATTAATGTTGCCATCCATAAAGGGCTTTTAGATTTACAGGAGGTATTAGAAGTTATTAAAGCACGGCCCAAAGACTTAGAAGTTATCTTAACCGGGCGTTATGCCCCATCTGAACTGGTAGAAATAGCCGATTTAGTAACGGAGATGAAAGAGAAAAAACATTATTATGAGCGAGGAATAAAAGCCAGAGAAGGGTTTGAGTATTAGTGAATATCCTCAGGATTTTAGTAGAGTTTCCAGCTTTGTTTGTGTCTGAAGAGGTTTCACTAAATTTAAGGAAGATAGCCAGGATTTATAGATATAACGCTGATGCCCGAACTACCAGAAGTAGAGACAATTGTGCAAGCACTTAAGCCCTGTTTAACAGGGCTGACACCAGTTAAAGTGCTTTGTCACAAGGCCAAGATTTTACGCACACCAGATCTTTTGCTATCAGCTTTGGGATTTCCTATTAAAGACATTACCCGAAAAGGCAAATTAATTCTCCTTTGGACTTCACCCTACGTCTGGCTCATTCATTTAAAAATGACTGGACAACTTTGGTGGCAACCAAAGATATTCCCGTTACCTCCACATACTCATCTTATAGTGTCTTTTTTGCACTCAGATTACCAATTGCGCTATGCAGACTTACGCCAGTTTGGTTATTGGCAAATTGTGCCTGAAACCAAGTTGGCCCAAGTGCCTTTTTTGCAAAAATTAGGACCGGATGCCTTAACCGTTACTCCTGAAATTTTAAAAAAACAATTGCATAAAAAGAAGGCGGCCATCAAGAAAGTTCTCCTTAATCAACAATGTCTAGCCGGACTTGGTAATATTTATAGTGATGAAGCCCTATGGTTGGCCCGGATTCATCCCTTGACGCCCGCAAATATTCTAACTCCACTCCAGATAGATAAACTTGCCTGGGCAATTCGCAAGACCCTAAGACGGGGCTTAAAGCTAGGTGGGACTTCAATCCAAAACTATATCCAGCCTAATGGTCAAAAGGGACTCTACCAGCGGTATCGGTTCGTCTATAGACGGGAAGGTCTACCTTGTTTGCGTTGCGGCATGTCCATTAGGCGCATAAATATCTCTAGCCGCAGCAGCTATTTTTGTCCGGTGTGTCAAAGGTTATAATACCTTTAGGTATTGCAAAAAGTATCAAATTTTCCTCTCCACTGTGGGAATTGTTATCCATCTTCCTAAGTTTTTGAATCTTACGGTGAGATGATACTTTACCATGTCCTAGAGGAACTACCGTTGGTTAAAGATGGTCTTGGGGTATCAGGCTGTTTGGACAGGCGTTTGAAGGAGGACGTGTAAGGTATCAGGGAGATAGATAAAAAGTGAAAGTAGGTAGTATGGCGCATCTAAATGGAAGGAAGGCCTTACATTGAATGGATTGAAGTTCTTACCGATGTAAGGCTTACCGCAATCCTTGAAATGCTATGTCCGCACTTCTTGTTTAGTTACTCAGAGGCTTGTCAAACTGAGATAAATTTGCTATCTTGAAACTACTCGGGCGGTTAACTCAGTGGTTAGAGTGCCATCCTCACACGGTGGAAGTCGCTGGTTCGAATCCAGCACCGCCCACCATTTTCATTTTATGCCATTCCAAAATACAAACTTACCATTTTTTTATTTTCCCTCTCTTTCTCAATTTCCTTTTTTACGTCATGCGGTATTTACTCGTTTAGGGGGATATAGCCGAAAGACTTATGCTAGCCTTAACTTAAGTTATGACGTTGGCGATGACCCTGTAACGGTAAACAAGAACTTGAATTTGGTAAAACAGTTTTTTTCGGCTGAAAAACTTATCTGGTCACGCCAGATACATGACAAAAATGTACTAGTTATCCAAGATGAGGCAAAACCGCCTTATGAAGGTTTTGATGCGTTTGTTACTAACCGTCCTGGGTTGGCCCTGTTGGTAAAATTAGCTGATTGTCAAGGGATTTTATTGTGTGATCCTATAAAAAAAGTAATTGCGGCCATTCATTGCGGCTGGCGTGGAAATGTAGCTAATATCATTGCCGCTACTGTAGATGTCATGGAGAAAGAGTTTCACACCAAGCCTACTGACATCTGGGCAGGAATTAGCCCTTCTCTTGGCCCATGCTGTGCTGAATTTAAAGACTATCAAACCCTGTTGCCAAAAGCATTTTGGCGTTATAGGATAAACGGTAATTATTTTGACTGGTGGAGGATCTCCCGGGACCAGCTTATGGCTAAAGGTATACCGGCAAAGCAGATAGAGATAGCTGGTATCTGTACCGTATGTGACACACGTTTTTTTTCCTACCGGCGTGATGGCAAATCTACGGGCCGCTTCGGAGCAGTAATTATGTTAAAAGGGGAGGAAAGTTGTTTCTAGAAACAGCTAAAGTCGTTGAACATTGTCATTTTATTGAACCAGGGGCTGAGATTTTTCACCTGCTTACTTTATCCGCTCCTAAAATTGCATCCAGTGCGAAACCAGGACAATTTGTTATGGTGAGAGTGGGAGCAGCAATTTTAGACCCGCTTTTACGCCGGCCATTTTCTATTTTTTATCAGGGAAAGGACACAATTTCTTTGCTTTATAAAGTGATAGGAAAAGGCACAAATTTAATGACGACATGGGAACCAGGAGATAAAATAAGTGTGCTTGGTCCACTGGGCAAGGGATTTAAAATTTTTTCATCTGAACCGCAGTGGTTGGTGGCAGGAGGAGCAGGGATTGCGCCTTTGTGTTTTCTGGGTAGCCGACTGCGAGAAAAAAAAGTGTCTTTTAAGACCCTCTGGGGACTGCGTTATAAAATAGCACCGGCCTTAATGGGAGTGATCCAGCAAAAACTGGGAGATTTGATTATTTATACTGAAAATGGCAGCCTTGGCTATCAAGGGTTAGTTACAGAGGGTGTGAAACGATTACGACAGGAGGAAAAACCTGAGGGTATTTACGCCTGTGGCCCTCTGCCTATGTTAAAGGCCTTGTTTAGATGGACGAAAGAAGAGGGAATAGCCATGCAAGTCTCGCTAGAGGCTAATATGGCCTGTGGGGTAGGGGCATGTTTAGGATGTGTCATTGAGACAAAAGAAGGTTATAAAAAGGTCTGCAGACAGGGTCCGGTATTTAACGCTGAGGAGATAAAATGGGAAAAGTGAATCTAGCCGTAAAAGTAGGGCGATTGGAGCTTAAAAATCCAGTTTTGGTAGCTTCTGGCACTTTTGGTTATGGGGAAGAATATGCGCAGCTTGTAGATTTGAACCGTTTAGGAGGTATCGTCGTCAAAGGACTTTCTTTAGAACCCAAAATTGGCAATCCCCCACCGCGTCTGGTAGAGACTTCCTGTGGGCTTATTAATGCCATTGGGCTTGAAAATATTGGTGTAGAAAGGTTTATTAAAGAAAAACTTCCATTTTTAAGACAATTTGAGACAAAGATTATTGTAAATATTTTTGGGTATTCTTTTAAAGACTATGCTGGTTTAGCAGCAAAACTTACGGCTGCGGGTGTAAATGCCTTAGAAGTTAATATTTCCTGTCCAAACATTAAAGAAGGTGGTAAATTTTTTGGCACAGATCCGACATCTGCTGCCGCGGTGACGAAAGCCGTATGTGAAGAAACGGACTTGCCTGTCTTTGTCAAACTCACTCCTCAGGTGACAGATATTGTAGAAATTGCCCAGGCAGTAATAGAAGCAGGGGCAGATGGAGTTTCTATGATTAATACTTTTCCTGCCATGGCGGTAGATATTCACACTCGTCGTCCCAAATTAGGCAATATCACTGGTGGTCTTTCAGGTCCTTGTTTGAAGCCCATTGCTTTAAAGATGATCTGGGAGGTAGTAAGAAGTTTACATATCCCGGTTATGGGCATAGGAGGCATCATGTCAGCTGCAGACGCCCTGGAATATTTGATTGTTGGAGCCCAAGCAGTTCAGGTTGGCACGGCTAATTTTGTCAATCCTAGGACAGCCCTGGAAGTAATAGATGGTATTGAAGATTATCTAAGACTACACCACTTTAAAGATATAAAATCAATCATTGGAAGTGTCTTAATTCCCAAATAATCCAATTTTTTTCTTGACTAATTTAACCGGCCCCTATATAAGTTAAAGAGATAAGTTTAATCGTTTGTTTTCAGGTGCGCACCTGCCCCATTGCCTTTTTATACCAATTTTTCGTTATGTCATTCCAATCTTCTTAACTTATTCGCCAACAAGGCTCTACACTTTTACTTTTTTTCTCAATGTTTTAGCTGCAGCCATCATGTTTTGTAGTGATGGAATGACTTCTTTCCATTGCCGTGTTTTCAAGCCACAATCAGGATTGACCCACAATTGCTGTGGTTTTAAGACCTTAAGACAGCGATGTAAAATAGTGAGCATTTCTTCTATACTAGGCACCCGTGGGCTGTGAATGTCATACACACCCAAACCAATTCCCTTTTGATAGTGGTAGTCTTCAAAGGTGCTGATGATGTCCCCCTGACTCCGGGAACACTCAATGGAAATTACATCGGCATCCATAGCATCTATGGCTTCAATAATGTCCTGAAACTCAGCATAACACATATGGGTATGAATCTGAGTTTCGGCCTTTACCGGTGCATGAGTAAGGCGAAAGGCCTTTACGGCCCAATCCAGATAGGCAGGACGGTCCTTTTTCTTTAAAGGCAAGCCCTCTCTTACGGCCGGCTCATCAATTTGAATAATTTTTATTCCGGCCTGTTCCAAATCCAACACTTCATCCCGTAAGGCAAGGGCGATTTGATAGGCCACTTCGCTTCTGGGAATATCTTCTCTGACAAAAGACCAGTTTAAGATAGTTACAGGTCCAGTAAGCATACCTTTAACCGGTTTTTGCGTAAGGCTTTGGGCATAGGTAATTTCATTGATAGTCATAGGTGCTGGACGATTGACATCTGCATAGATGATGGGTGGACGCACACACCTTGAGCCATAAGACTGCACCCAACCATTTTTGGTGACAATAAACCCTGCCATTTTTTGGGCAAAATATTCCACCATGTCACTGCGTTCAAACTCCCCGTGCACCAATACATCTATGCCTAATCCCTCTTGCACCCCAATACAAAAGGCGATTTTTTCTCTAATAAACTGTTCATATTGTTCTTTGGAAATCTCTCCACGGTTAAACTTTGCCCGCATTTGTCGGACATCCTTGGTTTGGGGGAAACTACCAATAGTGGTTGTTGGGAATAGAGGCAAATTAAGCACTGCTTGCTGTTTTGTTACGCGTTCTCCGTAAGGTTCGGCGCGTCTAAAGTCTTCGGGTTTTAAACTTCTTACCCTTTCTTTTACTTCGGGCAGAGGATGGACTTCCAAATCATGGGTGAAAACATCGTCAGGCAGGGTGTCTTCTTTTAAAGCCTTAGTTAATAAGGCAATTTCTTCCACTCTTTCTTGGGCAAAGGCAAGAATGTTTCTTACTTCTGGTGAGAGTTGTGTTTCTAAAGTAACAGTGACAGGTAAATGTAACAAACTACAACTGGGTTGGATCATTACTCCTTTGGGATTGGCCCTTTTAATAATTTCTTGGGCTAAATTAAAAGCCTTTTTAATATCCGTGCGCCAGACATTACGACCGTTGACAATGCCCATACCCAAAATCTTATCTTCCGGAAAGCCAAATTGCTTTAGATTCTCTAAGTTTTCTTCTGTGCGCACAAAATCAAGACCAATACCCTGAACGGGCAAATTCACCACCCGTTCATAGAAACTTACCCCACCGAAATAGGTCTGTAGAATGATATTTAAGTCTCCGGTGTTTAGAGTTTGATAAATTTCTTCTACTAGCTTAATTTCATCTTCTTCCATGTCTAATACAAGAGCAGGTTCGTCTATCTGCACCCATTCTACACCATTTTCAGCCAGTTCTTTTAAAATAGTTTGATAGACTTTAAGTAGGGAGGGCAGAATATCCGCTTTCTTAATTCCTGCTTCTTTACTTAATTTTAAAAAAGTGTAAGGCCCGACCAGAACGGGTTTAGGATTAACACCTGAGGCCTGTGCTTGCTTGCAAGCATTTAAGAGGCGGTTTTCTAAAAGATTTGGCTCGGTATCCAGTTCTGGGACTAAATAATGATAATTAGTATCAAACCACTTGGTCATCTCTAAGGGTGGAATGTCCTCTGCTCCCCTAGCCATGGTAAAATAAGTATCCAAATCTGTCTTTATACCGTTTTTGCGGAAACGGGCAGGAATGAGACCGAGCATAACCGCCATGTCCAGCATGTGGTCATAGAG
>JAGHCL010000044.1 GCA_021160485.1 Candidatus Desulfofervidaceae bacterium | reverse complement strand
TGGCATTTCTCTCCCTCTTTAATTTACTCTAAAAAGGATTATTTGATTAGTGAAAAAAAGTCAAGTCTTTTAAGGCATTTAGAGGTCAAAATTTAAAAATCAGGGATAAAATCTAAAAAAAGTAGTGGGTGGTTGAGTGGTTAAGTAGCAAATTTTCCACTTTTCGCTTGCCATCCCACATCCAGACATACAATGCTTCTACACATCCGGCCATTGGCGAAACACTTAACAGATTGGGGTGAGGAAGATTATGCTTTGACCATGGCGGGAGGAAGGTTTACCTTCTTCCTTTTGTTCCCTATTTGCGTTATGATAGTTGTATGGGAAGAAGGTTAGTTTCTGTCTTTCTGATATGGGTTCTGCTATGGCCACAATGGAGCTCGGCCTTGACCATTAGCAAAGAAAAAGAAATGGGTAAGGCCTTTTTTAAAGAGGTAAAACAGCAATTACCTCTCATTTCTGATCCGGTACTCAATCAGTATTATAACTGTTTGGGCCATAGTTTAGTGGAAAATGCGGAAGAGGTATATTATCCTTACTACTTTTTTATCATAGATAAACCTACCCTGAATGCCTTTTCCGGACCTGGGGGCTATGTTTTTATGTACCGAGGGTTATTTCTGACCTTTGATACCGAAGACGAACTGGCAGCGGTTACCGCTCATGAAATCGGCCATGTGGTATGTCGGCATATTGCTAAAAGACTAGCCCGAAACAAAAAACTCAATCTGGCTACAATGGTGGCTATGCTCGCAGGTACTCTTCTGGCCGGAAGTCCTGAAATGGCAAGTGCAGTGGCGACAACTTCCATGGCTACAGGCATGGCCATGGCCCTCCGCTATAGTCGTGAAGACGAAGAAGAGGCAGATAGAACTGGTTTAAAAATTCTTTTAGCGACAGGTTATGATGGCAAAGCCATGGTAAGTGCCTTTAAAAAGTTAGCCCGCTTCAGTTTAGGCAGTGGAGGTAAAGTGCCAGCCTATCTTAAAACTCACCCCAATATAGACGTAAGGATTGTTTACATAAGCAATACTCTAAAACGCTTACCCACCCAAAAAACATCTCATGACCAAACTATGTTCCACCTCATGCAGGCACGATTACGTGCCCTTTTTACAGATAGAAACAGCACCAAGGTTTTTTTTACAAGAGTTTTACATCAAAATCCCCAAGATGTAAGTGCTTATTACGGGCTTGCTCTCTGTCTTATCCAGGAGAAAAACTGGCCAGAAGCAGTCAGAAAATTGCAACAAGCCCTGAAGTTAAGACCTAAAGAACCATTGTTTGAGCGCGAGTTAGGTATCTGTTATGCTGAACTGGGAGAATTTAGCCAAGCCATTTTCCATTTGCAAAAGGCACCGCCTGATATCGAAGTTGCCTTTTATCTTGGCTTAGCTTATCAAAATATGCAAAGGATAAATGCAGCCATAGCTACATGGCAAAAGGCAGTGGCCACCTTTCAGCCAGATTTAACTTTAAACGTTTCAGACTATTCCCGGATTTATTATAATTTAGGCCAGCTTTATGCCGCCAAAAAACAGATGGATTGGGCCCACTACTGCTTAGGTATGTATTTTGAATTAGAAGAAAAACCATCCCAGGCTAGATATCACCTACAAAAGGCCCTGGCCTTAACTCATGATGATAAACTGATAAAACAAATAAAACAGGTGCAGAAGAAATAAACAGATGCTTCTTTCCTTTTTCTCAAGTGTAAAAGGAGATGCTTACTCCTCTTTACCGTCAGCAAAGGTTTTTTCCCCTCAACAAATAGCCTTGATGCAACAGGCAAAGGCAATTGTGTTGCCACCTCAGTGTAATCCCTATCATTATTGGTTTTGTAAACGTTTTGCACCGGTTTTCCCTTGTCTGGATACGCGATTTCAATTCCCTGGAAAGATAGGCCACATTTTTGTGTTTCAATGGGCAGGTGTACCTTATCCTCCAACCAAGATTTTTATTGGCCTAAAAGACCTTGAAAACAGGCTCAGCCACGGAGAATCACTTTATCCTTATCCATTCATTGTAAAGTGGAATAAAGGCGGTGGAGGAGCATTTGTGCACTTAGTGCATAATGAAAGAGAGTTATTCTCTGTGTTGAAAATCTTTAAGACCTTTGAAAAAAAAGGGCCTACTTTTATCATTCAGCCTTACATTAAACATAACAATCGGGATTTACGTATCGTGGTAATAGGAACGCAATTTCTTACTTACTGGCGGTGTCAACAGAACCCAAATGAATTCAGAAATAATGTAGGCAAAGGGGCAAAGATATACTATCACTTACACCCAGAGTTAGAAGAAAAGGCCGTTAGTCTAGTTAAACAATTGTGTCATAAAACAGGTATCAATCTAGCTGCTTTTGATGTCATGTTTTCAGAAACAGAACAAACACCCCTTTTTTTAGAAATTAATTACGGATTTGGTCTGACAGGTATTGGCGGATACCAGCGGTTTAAAACCATTTTAAATGCAGAGATCCAAAAATGGGTCTCTCAGCTTCTCTGATCTGCAGATTGGGAAAGGACAAATATACCTAAGATAATTCCAAACAACATAATGCCGGCACAGATAAGAAAAGTAAGTTTAAACCCCAGGTGATCTGACGAAATGCCACCCAAACTAGGTCCAATAATCCAGCCAATGCTCCAGGCAGTGTTATAAATTCCCATCGCTTCACCTCTATGGGCAACCGGAGCTACATCGGCCAACAAGGCAGTAGCACTTGTTCCCATCGCACTCCAGGCTATACCTTCGGCTATCTGAATGAGAAAAAGGTGAAAACAACACTTGCTTAAAGCATATCCCAAAAACACCAGCATAAATAACCCCATGGACATAAAAAGTATCACCTTTCGGCCCCACTTATCTGCTAATCTTCCTAAGAAAGGAGCCATGGCCGCCCCAGCCAAAGCTCCTGAAGTATAAATAAAACCTATCTGACTCTTGGTAGCCCCCAGTTTGGCAAAGTAAAGAGAAAGGATAGAATAAACGATACCAGAACAAATCATAAAAGGAAAAACCACCACACATACCAGAAATACCTGTTTTGGCATTTTTCCCTCCTTTGCAAATTGGCTATTTAGGTGTATTTTAACAATTAGTAAGAAAAAGGAGAAAGGGGAAATGCGCAAGTATAGACAAAAATATTACGATTTTTTCTCTCATTTTTACGATGTTATTATAAACTTGCACTCAAGGGACAGAAGTTTGTATCTACGCCATTATCTGGCCCGAAAAAGCGGGGTTAAACCTGAAAACAAAGTCCTTGACCTTTGCACTGGTACTGGGAGCGTGGCAACTGTTCTTTCTCAATACGCACAAAGGGGACTGGTTGTGGGTGTGGATTTTTCCCTTGGTATGCTGACAAAAGCAAAAGCAAAGGCTCAAAAAATAGGGGCTAGAAATCTTTGTTTTGTCGCAGCCGATGCCGGGGCTTTACCGTTTAAATCAGACATGTTTGATGTTGTTACCTGCTCGCATGCCATGTATGAACTGACAGGCAAAACTCGTAAGCTGGCCTTACAAGAAATAAAAAGATGTTTGAAAAAAAATGGACGTTTTTGTATGATGGAACATGAAGAACCAAAACAACCTCTGATAAGATTGCTCTATTATCTTCGTCTGCTTTCTATGGGAAAGGAAGGACGGGAGATTGTGCGGCACGAATTAAGTGAATTGAGAAGAATTTTTTCACAGGTAGTAAAGGAAACCACTGCCTCTGGTAGAACCAAATTGATCTGTGGAGAGAAAGGAAGGAAAGATTGATAGCTAAAGTTCCGTTTGTGGTCTTTGATACTGAAACAACGGGGTTGTCCTTAACGGCACGCATTGTTGAAATTGGAGCCGTAAAGATACACCATGGCCGGGTAGTAGAAGAATTCTCTTCTCTGGCTAATCCAGGACGTCCCATTCCTCCTACCGCTACTGAAATCCACGGTATTGATGACACCATGGTAGCAACAGCTCCTCCTTTACCGGTTGTGCTGGAAAAATTTTTAAAATTTATTGGAGATGGCATTTTAGTAGCACATAATGCCGTCTTTGACTTGCGAATGCTGGCCCTGCATTTAGAAAGGGAACAATTACCACTATTTAGCAATCCAACTGTAGATACCCATACGCTAGCCCGGAAACACTTCCCTAATCTTAAAAAATACAACCTGCCCTTTCTGGTTGAGTATTGGCAAAGTCCTTATAAAGGCTGTCATCGGGCCATAGCTGATGCTAGACATACGGGATTTATCCTTTTTCGGATGATGGAAAAGAGCGGTCTTACCTTACACCACCCTCTAAAAAACTTCTGGGAATGGGCAGGAGAACCCATCTATCTAGAACAATACCTACCAACGCCTCAAAAAGAAGACTTAAAAGACCCTAAAGTAAGGCTTATCCTTAAAGCGATAGAACAGGATTGTGATTTGGAAATTATTTATGCCAATGGTCATCTCGCCTTTAAGCCCCGTTTAATTCATCCTATTATGTATTTCAGATGCAGTAAGCGTTATTATATAGAGGCCTTTTGTTATGCTGACCAGATTGTCAAAACCTTCCGTCTAGACAGAATTTTGAAACTTAATCTAAGGGATTAACAAACATGAAGCAAAAAGATTACCAGCAAACATTAAAGGGATTAAGCAAGTTAATGAGTTATATTTTGCGGCATCGCCCTGACGAATTTGGCTTATGTTTAGACGAAGAAGGTTTTGTATCTTTAAAAGAACTTCATCAGGCTATTACTGAAGATAAAAATTGGTCTTTTGTGCGTAAATCTCATCTTATGGATGTCATTAATTTCGCCGACCGGGAGCGATTTGAACTAAAAGACGGGAAAATCAGGGCTACTTATGGACATTCTATCCCAGTTAAACTCAATTATAAACCTGTAACTCCACCTAAATTGCTCTACCATGCCACCAGTCGAAAGGCTTATCCTTACATTCTAAAAAAAGGGCTTCTGCCTATGGGCAGGCAGTATGCTCATCTAGCCGTAAACAAAGATTTAGCCCTGCGCATAGGTAAACGGCGAGACAACAAACCGGTGCTTTTAGAAATTCAGGCACAGAAGGCAGCCCAAGATGGAATTGAATTTTTCTGTCCCAATGAATTGATTTATCTGGTAAAAACAATTCCTCCCCAATACATATCTGGCCCTCCACTGCACAAAGTTCAAAAACAACCTGTGCAAAAAAAGCTTCCTCCCCCTCCGCCTCAAATTACACCTGGTTCTTTCAACCTCACACCAGATATGCTAGGCCCCTTTTTTGACGAAAAGATGGATAGGTCAAAACGTTATTCCCGCAAAAAGGCAAAGAAGAAAAAGAGGTAAAATTATACACTGTTCGTAGTCAGGAGTAAGAAAATAATTAATGGCATGTGATTTGTAAATCTGCATTACCCAGCAACCATCCACCCATCACTATTCATAGTCTGTAGTTTTAACTTGGCGACTTGGAACTTAAAACCCATTTCCGCTTTCACACATTAATACCCTTCTTAAATATCGGCCGGTATAACTTCTTTCCACCCTTGCTATCTCTTCTGGTGTGCCTGCAGCCACAACTTCCCCACCAGCAGGACCACCCTCAGGTCCCAGGTCAATAACATAGTCAGCATTTTTTATCACTTCTAAATTGTGCTCTATAACAAGCAGAGAATGACCTTTCTCAAGGAGTTTCTGCAGGGCTTGCAAAAGGCAGTGGATATCCGCCAGGTGCAAACCTACCGTGGGTTCATCAAGGATAAATAGAATTTTATCCTGGGCTACCTGGATAAATTTTGCCAGTTTTAAACGTTGTGCCTCCCCACTAGAAAGAGTATTAATAGGTTGCCCTAAACGCAGATAATCAAGCCCTACTTCTTTAATAGGATTGAATTGTCTGGATATCTCGGGCTTATCCGCAAAGAAGGCTATAGCTTGAGAAAAGGTCATATTGAGCACGTCGGCAATGTTTTTACCTTTATAAGTGATCTCCAGCACCTCCGAGCGATAACGCTGTCCCTTACAGACAGGACAGGTGAGGAATACATCGGAAAGAAATTGCATTTCTACACGTTCAAATCCCGCCCCCTGACAGGTCTGACACCGCCCACCAGGGCTGTTAAAAGAAAAAGTCCCGGGAGTATATCCACGGGCTTTGGCCTCTGGGAGTGAGGCAAATAGTTTGCGAATGTGAGTAAAGACCCCCAGATAGGTCACAGGATTGGCACGAGGTGTCTGACCAATGGGTGTTTGATCTACAAAAATGATATCTTTTATATGTTCTAGACCCATGATGGCTTCATATTGTCCGGGTTTACCTGCAAACGCACCCTTTTCTTTTTTAATGCCTTTATAAATAATTTCTTCCGCCAGGGTGCTCTTGCCTGAGCCAGATACACCGGTAAGACAAACCATAACACCCAGGGGGATATGGACATCTATATGTTTTAAGTTATGGGCAGTTGCTCCTTTGATGGTAAGCCAGGCTTGGGGTAAGCGGCGCCTACAAGCTAAAGGAATTTTTTTGTTTCCACTTAGATATTGCGCCGTAAGTGATTGCTCTGTCTGCCAGAGATGCTTTAAAGGCCCAAAATACATAATTTCACCGCCTCTTTCTCCAGCTCCAGGACCAAGGTCAAGAATATAGTCGGCAGCCCGAATGATTTCCGGGTCGTGTTCTACCACTACAACTGTATTTTCTTTGGCTAGTTCTTTTAAAATCCGTACCAAACGCTTATTGTCCCTGGGATGTAGCCCCACACTGGGTTCATCCAGAACAAATAAGGTATTTACCAGTGCACTGCCAATAGCCCTGGTGAGGCTCACCCTGGCTACTTCTCCTCCAGAAAGGGTGCGAGATTGGCGGTCAAGTGTAAGATAACCCACCCCCGCTTCCCTGAGGTAATGGAGACGACGGCAAATTTCTGTAAGGAGTAACTTTGCCGCCGGATTTGTGTCTGCCTCTGGCCAGGGTCTTTCAGAAAAGAAGGTATAGGCTTCATCAATGGACATGGCGTAAATTTCAGCAATATTTTTATCCCGCAGGCGATAAAACAAAACCTCCTGTTTAAATCTAGTCCCATGGCAGGTGGGGCAGGTAAAATATCCCCGGTAACGAGAAAGAAAAACCCGCACATGCATCTTGTAGCTCTTACTCTCCAGCCAATGAAAAAAGCCTTTAATACCATAAAAATCTTCATCTCCATCAATGATTAGCCTTTGACTTGCTGGTGGTAACTGGGAAAAAGGCACATCAACAGGAATTCCCTGGCGCCTACAAAATTCCATCAGATCTTCATATTCATAGCTACCTTTTTTCCATATTTTTATCGCCCCTTCGGCCAAACTTTTATTTTTATCAGGGATGACTAAATCCAGGTCATAATCAATGATACGACCAAAACCGCGGCAAGTTTCGCAGGCGGCTAAAGGGCTATTAAAAGAAAAAAGATGGGGTTGAGGGGGAGTGTATTTAATACCACAATAAGCACAGGCATATTCCGTGCTGAAATGAAGCATCTTGCCAGGGAAAAGCTGAACAGAAGCCTTTCCCTGACCGAATTGAAAGGCCATTTCTATAGCCTCTTGGATACGGCTTTGTTGGTGGGAACTCAAGATAACACAATCCACAAGGACATAAATTGTTTCTCCCAGTTTAAGATGAATATCTTCTATAAATTTAATTTCCTTTTCATCAAAGATGCGGTCAAAGCCAAGACGTAACAACAATTTTTTGTCTTCCTCAGGCTGGTTTACCCGATAAGGATAACAGATAAGAGCTCGTTTCTCAGTCTGTGTCGCCAGCAGTTGTTTGACAATGCTTTGAGGGGTATCAACCTGCACAGGACGCCCACACTTTGCACAGTAAAGCGTAGTTAATTGGGCAAAAAGCAACTTTACATAGTCAGCAATTTCAGTCATGGTCCCCACGGTTGAACGCGAAGTCTTAACAGAAAATTTCTGATCAATTGCAATCGCTGGTAAAATACCCTCAATTTCTTCTACCGCCGGCTTATCCATCCGTTCTATAAATTGCCGGGCATAAGGAGAAAATGTCTCAACATAGCGACGCTGTCCTTCAGCGTAGAGAACATCATAAGCCAGAGAGGATTTGCCTGCTCCACTGACGCCAGTAATAACGGTTAAGGCATTAAGAGGGAGATTGCAATCAATACCCTTTAAATTATTTTGTTGTGCGTTTTTGACACATATAAAGGCTTTATTCGGCTTATTTTCATTTATTCCCATAAAACAACCATTAACCTTTTTTGAAAAAACGTTTAACATTTATTCAAAACAATTCATTTTTTTGTTGACTTTTATTTTTGCTTCCATTATAATAGCCCCCAAACTAATAACACAAAAAAGGGGGTGAGTTAACGGGGAAGCAGAAGATATATTTATAGCTTATTAAAAGATGGGCGTTGTTAGGTGTTTTAATTTAAGGGAAGTAAAATTGAGAAAGGGGGGTGACGTTAAATATGAAAATGACAAGAAGGGATTTTGTGAAATTTACTGGAGTAGCAGCCGCAAGTGTTACTTTAGTAAATTTGGGTTTTGATTTAAAACCTGCCTACGCTCATGCCCAGATCTTAAAAACCAGGATGGCTAAAGAAACCACTACGATTTGTCCTTATTGTGCTGTCGGTTGTGGTATTATTTGTCATACGGATTTGGTTACAGGGAAGGTTATCAATACTGAAGGTGATCCTGATCATCCTATTAATCAGGGGGCTTTGTGCGCCAAAGGAGCGGCTCTTTACCAAATGATTAACAATTCCGGCCGAATTACAAAACCTCTTTATAGAGCTCCTTATAGCGACAAATGGGAGGAAGTCACTTGGGAGTGGGCTTTAGAACAAATTGCCAAAAGGGTTAAAGAGACAAGGGATAAATATTTTATCCATAAAAATAGCAAAGGGCAGGTAGTAAATAGGGTAGAAGCCATTGCTCACGTAGGTAGTGCAGCCTTGGATAACGAAGAGTGCTGGCTTTTACAGGCCATGATGCGGGCCCTGGGACTGGTGTATATTGAGCACCAGGCACGTATCTGACACAGTGCTACTGTAGCGGCTCTGGCAGAGTCGTTTGGACGCGGCGCAATGACCAATCACTGGATTGACATCAAAAATGCTGATGTCATCCTGATTATGGGAAGTAATGCGGCAGAAAATCACCCAATCTCTTTTAAGTGGGTAACAGAAGCCCGAAAGAATGGCGCTATTCTTATTCATGTAGATCCGAGATTTACCAGAACCTCGGCCAAAGCAGATTTTTATACCAGACTTCGCTCTGGGACAGATATCGCTTTCTTAGGCGGTATGATTAACTATATTTTGCAAAAAAAGAAATATTTCAAAGAATATGTGGTAGAATACACTAATGCTTCTTTTATTGTAAATAAAAAATATGGTTTTAAAGATGGTTTATTTGCTGGATATGATCCGAAAAAAAGAAAATATGACAAGTCTTACTGGGCCTTTGAGTTAGATAGAAATGGCGTGCCGAAAAGGGATAAAAGCCTTAGGCATCCCAGGTGTGTCTTTCAGCTCTTAAAGAAACATTACTCCCGTTATACTTTAGATAAAGTATCCAAAATCACTGGAACTCCCAAGGAAGATTTAAAAAAGGTATATGAACTTTATGCCTCTACTGGTCGTAAAGATAGATCAGCTACCCTCATGTACGCTATGGGCTGGACACAACACACAGTAGGTGTCCAGAACATCCGTGCCATGTGCATTATTCAACTGTTGTTAGGAAATATCGGTGTGGCTGGTGGTGGGATTAATGCCCTTCGTGGGGAATCTAACGTGCAGGGTTCCACAGACCACTGCTTACTTTTCCACATCTGGCCTGGTTATTTGAAAACTCCACGAGCTTCTTTGAAAACCCTGGCAGAATATAACAAAAAGTTTACCCCCAAGAGTCCTGATCCCATGAGTGCCAACTGGTGGCAGAATTATCCCAAATACTCTGTCAGTTTACTGAAGGCATTCTTTGGGGATAAGGCAACTAAGGCGAATGATTTTGGTTATAGCTGGTTACCTAAGTTGGATGACGGACAAAATGCAGCTTGGTTAATTTTGTTTGATGAGATGTATAAAGGCAATATTAAAGGCTTCTTTGCTTGGGGACAAAATCCTGCTTGTAGTGGTGCCAATGCAGACAAAAACAGAAAGGCTATGGCTAAGTTAGACTGGATGGTGAATGTGAATATCTTTGAAAACGAAACTGGTTCTTTCTGGAAAGGCCCGGATATGGATCCGAAGAAGATCAAAACCGAAGTTTTCTTCCTGCCCTGTGCTGTATCGGCAGAAAAAGAAGGCAGCATCACCAACAGCGGCCGCTGGATGCAATGGCGGTATAAAGCAGCCAACCCACCGTGTGGCATAAAAGGTGACGGCGAGATCATGGTAGAGCTTATGAACAAGATCCGTAAGCTCTATAAGAAAGAAAAAGGTGTTTTCCCTGAGCCTATTCTTAATCTTAACTGGCCTAAGGAATATAATCCTCATGAGATAGCCAAATTGATTAACGGTTACTTCATGAAAGATGTGACTGTTAAGGGTAAGCGCTTCAGGAAGGGCGAACAGGTGCCAAGCTTTGCTTATCTGCAGGACGACGGATCCACCTGTTCTGGGAACTGGCTTTATTGTGGTAGTTATACTGAAAAAGGCAATATGGCTGCCCGTAGAGATAAAACCCAGACAGAAATGCAGGCAAGAATCGGTCTCTTTCCCAATTGGTCCTGGTGCTGGCCGGTTAATAGAAGAATTCTGTATAACCGTGCCTCGGTGGATAAACATGGAAGACCCTGGAATCCAGCCAAGGCTGTTATTCGGTGGACAGGTTCTAAATGGGAAGGTGATGTGCCAGATGGTGGCTGGCCCCCACTTGCCACAGGCAAAGGCAAATATCCATTCATTATGCGTAAATGGGGGCATGGTCAGATTTTTGGTCCCGGACGTGCCGATGGGCCATTCCCAGAACACTATGAACCACTTGAATGTCCTGTGAAAAGGAATCTCATGTCATCACAACGCATTAATCCAACGGTAAAACTTTTCGAAACAGATGCAGATAAATGGCGCTCCTGTGATCCAAGATATCCCTTTGTGGCCACTACTTACCGTGTCACTGAACACTGGCAAACGGGTCTGTTGACAAGATGGCAGCCCTGGTTGGTAGAAGCTGAACCACAGCTATTTGTGGAAATGAGCGAAGAACTGGCCCAGCTAAGAGGGATTAAAAACGGAGACAAAGTGGTTGTGGAATCTCCAAGAGGAAAAGTTACAGCTGTGGCGATAGTAACGAAGCGTTTTAAACCTTTTAAGATTCTGGGGCAGACTGTACATCAAGTTGGTTTACCATGGTGCTACGGCTGGGTTGCTCCTAAAGACGGTGGCGATAGCGCTAACTTATTGACACCATCGGTAGGAGATCCGAACACCCTTATCCCGGAAACAAAAGCATTTATGGTAAACGTAAGAAAGCGCTAAAGGAGGTGGTCATAAATGGGAGGAAAGAGTTTCTTTATAGATACAAGTAGGTGTACGGCGTGTCGTGGTTGTCAAATTGCCTGTAAAGAATGGCATGGGCTGCCAGCAACGCCGACAAAACAGTGGGGAAGTCATCAAAACCCCAAAGATTTAAATTTCTATACCTATAAACTTGTGCGTTTTAGTGAACATGAAAAAAGGGGGAAATTAGTCTGGTATTTTTTCCCGGATCAGTGTCGGCATTGTATTGAACCACCGTGTAAGGATGTTGCAGATGGCTATGTAAAAGGAGCAATTGTGAAAGATTCAGAAACAGGAGCTATAATTTATAATCTAGAATTGATGAAAAAGGTACCCTTTGATGAAGTGCGGGAAGCCTGTCCTTATAACATTCCAAGACAGGATGAGAAAACAGGTATGGTAGCGAAATGTGACATGTGTATAGACAGGGTCAAAGCTGGATTGTTACCCATGTGTGTGAAGACCTGCCCCACCGGAGCAATGAACTTTGGTGAAAGGGATGAAATGCTTGCATTGGCCCAAAAAAGATTGGCAGAAGTAAAAAGGAAATTCCCCAATGCCCAATTATGTGACCCAGAGGATGTGCGTGTGATCTACTTGGTACTGGATAATCCTAAGCTCTATCACAAGTTTGCTATAGCCTCTGTCACACCTGGCATTACGCGCAAGGCAGCTCTCAGAAAGCTTTTGAATCCTGTTGGCTTTTTGCAAACCTTAGGTTAACAATTTAAGCAACAATTAACATCAGTAAGGGGCACCTCCTCCAGGTGCCCTTTTTTGTTTTATTGACAACAGACCAAAATACCACCTGTATTTACTCATATCGGCTTAAGGCTAAGTCTTAATGGCGGTAATAGAGTGTTTTTAAAGCCTTTAAGATTAACTACAACGCAACCCTACGAAAGACACAAAGGAGAAGATGCACACTCTGGCTATCGCATCTATCAGGGACATAGGGGATGCACTTATTGAAGCCACGGGAGATATGATTTTAAGCAAGACAGCCGTAAGTAATGTTACAGAAATCTTATACAAAGAATTTGAGGAATTTCGGAGCTGTGACCTCAGTGAATTTAAGATAGAATATCTCTTTTTAGACGCTATTTATGAGACCTTAAGGGCAAGATTTGGGATAAAAGAAGCGGTATTATGTGCGTGGGGAATTACTAGGTACCCCTACAACAGTAACTACAGAGTTTTTTAACAGAGAAATCGGCCTTAAAACTGGTTTTCTCAGTGCTTATCAGGGCGGCTAAAAGATGGCGTAAGGTTAGTTTTACAAAGATAGAGCTTAACTGTTTGGATAAGTTAAAAGAAGAATTGGGTAT